>PWFS01000185.1 GCA_003554145.1 Halobacteroidaceae bacterium
CCTCTCCGGCAGTGTCTTTTTCCCGCAGCCGGGTATATTCCGGGTTCATTATGCGGCCCGCAGTCTCAGGTGCATAGCCCAGAAGATCAGCAGTCTTTTTCCTTTCTTCCCGGTCCAGGGCGTTCAGAAGCTGCTTGGCCACTCGGGCCGGGAGTTCATCCAGGATCCGGGCCCGGTCATCAGGGGCCATAGCCGATATTATTTCATTAACCTTATCATCAGCCAGAGAATCAATCAGTTTTTCCTGGAAGGGGAAGGACAGGAGGTCAAATACCTCCATAGATTTTTCCTTGTCCAGCAGGCGAAAAATCAAGCCCATTTCCTCAATTTTATCTTCTTCCCGGAATTCTTCCAGGAGATCAACAATTCCGCGCAGATCAGCACTCTGGAGTTCAGTTTTAAGTTTTTCCAGATCTTTTTGTTCTACCAGGTGGCGAATATTTCTCATTTTTTCCAGCATGATTAAAACCTCCTCTTAATTTATCCCCTTCTACAACTCCTATCCTTACTCCCCTCTGGTCCGGATCCTCTATCAGGAAAACCACCCCCTGGCCAATCAAAAAACGGCTCCGAAGAGCCGCACATTTTAACTACCCGCAACGAAAAATGCGAGTTCAAAAAAATACCAGCTCTTCATCCAGGCTTTGGCACTTAATGACGTAGACCCTTTTCCTGCGGTCAGCTGCCTTAGGCAGACCTTAACTCGATCATGCCTGTTCTACCCATTGGCGTCTCTGGACGTTTCCGGGCAGCAGCCTGTGTTCATTAAGGAGCCTCACCCAACAAGCCTCCTGATTTATTTTTTCCAACCGTTTATTATTATAACTTATCCTGGAAAAATGTCAATTATTTTTTGCTGCTGATTAAACCTGCCCTCGCTGCTCCTCCAGGAGTATGACCGGAACAGTGCAGTTATCAATAACCTGTTGGGAAACATCGCCCAACCCATTACCTTTATTACTCTTGCCCATGAACACAAAATCCACCTCCAGGTCTGCAGCCAGGCGCGGAATGACCCGGGCCGGATTGCCCCGGACCGTTTCCAGATCATAGGGCAGGTCTGCGGCCAGGCTCTCCATGATGTCCACCAGCCGGCGCAGGGTCAGGCTCTTCCCTTCCTGGCCCTGAACATTGAGAATATAGAGGTGGGCATCCATCTGCCGGGAAAGTCGAGCAGCCTGGCGCAGTGCGCTCTCTGCTGGTGGAGTTCCATCAAAGGCTACCAGGAATTTATAGGTTTCCTGGATCCGGACCCGGGTGGGATCAACCCGGCCTTTTTCCAGGAGGCGGGGAGCAAAAAAGGTTGTTCCCCAGGCCCCCAGGGGTGCCGAAATCAGAATGGCCAGGACCGCCAGGGCCAGGATTGTTTCCCCGTGGGCCACCCCCATGGCCAGGGGAATACCGCAGATGGCGGCTTGAACTGTAGCCTTGGCACTGTCCCCGATAACCATGAAAACTCTTTCCCTGAAAGCAATAGCCGAACCCCAGGTAGAAGCAAATATACCGGTCCAGCGCCCCACCAGAAGCCCGATAGCAATAATTGCCAGCCCCGGAGGACCCGCCTGGGGTAAAATTTCCAGGTTTACCTCGGCCCCGATCAAAACAAATAGGAAAATCTGACCCAGGGCCCAGATATCATCCAGGTAAGAACGCAGCCGGCGGGCCAGGACCTGATCTTTTTCCAGGAGAACAAAGCCCAGGACCATAACTCCCAGAAAAGCCGAAAAGGGCAAATAGTCCTCCAGGATTACCAGACCCAGCCCTGCTCCCAGGCCCAGAATCAGGTTGTGAATAATATTACCGGTCAGGCTCAGACGGTTTATGAGCAGCAGAATACCCCGGGCCGCCAGGTAACCTGCTCCAATTCCTCCCAGGATCTGCAGGGGAATACTCAGGGCCTGCATTCCCCAGTTGCCGCTAAAATCCCCGGTAATCCAGGCCAGGGTAATTCCAAACATGGTTACCGCGACCCCGTCACTGGCGGTGCCCCCGGCCAGGATCAGGTCGGGGATGCCCTTTTTTACTCCCCAGCCCTCGGATTTCAGGCGCAGCATCAGGGGCACAATTACCGCCGGAGAGGCAGCACAGATAATCCACCCCAAAAGCCAGGCAAAAAGCCACTCCCAGCCCAGAATCAGTCGGGCGGCAACCGCCACCACCCCGGCCTCTATCAGGGCCGGCATAAAAGCGAGGCGGATGGCCACACTGCCCTGGGACATTATTTTTCCTCGATCCAGACCCAGGCCCGCCTTGAACAGGATAATCAGGAGGGCCAGAAGCCGGATTTCCTCGGAAATCCCCATTATTTCCCCGGTGAGCAGATCAGCACCGTGAGGTCCCAGCATTATCCCGGCCACTATCATCCCTATCAAACGAGGCAGACCCAGGCGGCGGGCCAGTTCCCCGGCCAGAAAGCCGGCCAGGCTGATTATTAAGATTCCCTGCAGCATCTTTTTTCCTCCTTAAAAATCAAAAAGCCCCTGCCTACCATTATGGTAAGCAGGAGCCATCAGCACTGAGGCGGTTATGGCGAGCTCCTTCGCCCTTTTACTATCCTCCCCTATTATAGCGGGGGGGAGGGCCCCTGTCAAGGGCAATCCCCCTTTTTTCCTGGGGCGGGAAATCAGGTTCCTGTTTTTCCCCGTTCTGCTCCCTTTAAGCGGGCGTTTTCCTCCCGCAGCTCTCGAACCATTTTGTGCAGGAGCTCATTTTCCCCCCTGAGACCGGTGATTTTCATTTCCTGGGTCTTACGGGTGCTTTCCAGTTCAGAAATACGAAAATTATAGCTGGACAGATCCCGCCCCAGGCCGGCCATTTGACTTTTGGCATCTTTTTCTGCTTCTCGGGCCTGCTGCAGGCGTTGCTCCATTTCTTCCATCTGGCGGGACTTTTCTTCCCTCTGCAAACTTTCTCCAATTAAATCCCGGACCTGCTTCCCCGGGTCCTGAACTCCCGGTTCTGCTGCTATCCGGGCCAGGATTGAATTTCCCTCCACTGTCAATCCAGAGGTCCAGGGGCGGTTCAGAAACAGCCCGACCCCCGTCCCTACCAGGACAGCTGCCAGCAGCAGCCAGTGGGGCCCGGTAAAAACCATTAGCAGGAGCAGCACCGGACCCAGGAGCAAAAGCCAGGTATGAACACCGGGAATATGCAGAAATATTTTTTTCATTGCTTCCCTCCCCGGGCAAAAGAAAGCTCCTGCAGAGCAGGAGCCATTAACCCTTAAAATGATTAAAGCGGGTTGCCTCACCCGTACTGAAAATCAGTTTACCATATCCCTCCCACCGGGTCAATAAAGGAGGCGGATCCCATAATTATAAATTGACATCAGGGCTTCTTCAATCCGGGGGGTTCTCTGCCCCTCCAGGCCCAGCCAGCGTTCGATAAAGGTCTTTTCCTCCAGGACAATTATGGGAGGGGCTTCCGGCAGTTCGGTTTTTTCTGCCAGAAAACGCCGGGCATCAATAGCATTGCCCGGTTCATCCACCATACCCATTTCAAGGGCCTCGCTACTGAGGATAATGCGGGAACCGGGAAACCTGCTCTCCCGGGCTTGAGGAATAAACCTGTTTGGGGACGCTGCAGCACCTGATAATAAAAAAATGGATCTTTCCCTGAAGTCTGTTATACTGATTACAAGGAATTTTTCCCTTTCTTATCATCAGAAGTGTTTTTGATAGGTGGTTGTTTTTTATGGATAGATCA
>PWFS01000168.1 GCA_003554145.1 Halobacteroidaceae bacterium
AGATATATTAGTTTCCATGACAGTCTGTCCGGCCTTTATAATCGGAGTTTTTTTGAACAGGAAATGCAGAGGCTGAATACGCCCCGGCAATTGCCCCTCAGTTTGATCCTGATTGATGTAAATGGGCTCAAGTTAATAAATGATACTTTTGGCCATTTCCGGGGAGATAAGGTGTTGAAACAGGCTGCAACGGTGTTGTCTTCCTCCTGTCGTCAGGAGGATATCGTGGCTCGTTGGGGAGGGGATGAATTTATCATCCTGCTGCCCCAGACCACCCGAGGACAGGCCCAAAAACTCCTAAACAGGATAAATAAAGCCTGTAAAGGGGTGGAAATTGATGGTATCCCTCTATCCCTGTCCCTGGGGCTGGCCATTAAGGAAAGGGAGGGACAGGATCTGGGCAATATTCTGCAGGAGGCAGAAGATAATATGTACCGCCACAAAACCGAGGTAGGGCCGGATGCCAAGGACCGGGTGATCCAGGTTTTGAAAAAAGGTCTGGCCAAAAAGAGTTTTGAAGATGAAAAACATATTGAGACCATGAAAAAAATAGGCGGCAAAATGGGACAAATGCTGGGACTCCCCCAGAGTGAACTGCAACGCCTGCAGTCTTTAATTGAAATTCATGATATTGGAATCATAAATATCCCCGGGGAGATTTTTACCAGAAAAGGTCAGTTGCGCCCGGAAGAGTGGGAAAGGATGAAAAAGCACCCGGAGATCGGACACAGGATTGCCCGAGCCATACCCGAATTTGCTCATGTGGCCAATGATATTCTGGCCCATCATGAACACTGGGATGGATCAGGTTATCCCCGGGGCTTAAAGGGGATTGATATCCCCCTGCTGGCCAGGATAACAGCAATAGTGGATGCCCTGGAGGTCATGCAAAGCGGCCGGCCCTATAAGGAGGCGATGAGCCCCGGTGAAATTGAGGCTGAATTCAGGAGGTGTTCTGGAAAACAGTTTGATCCCGAACTGGTGGAGCTGCTCCTTACTATCTGGTAGAAAGTTTATACCAAATTTTAAGGTGGTTACAAGAGGCGGGCAAAGCTTTTATTTGTTTAGCCAGGCCCTGGAGGCAGCAAAACCATAATCACTATTCCCCACTGAAGGGGAAAACATAGAATGCTTCTAAAGGTTGATCCAGAGGTTCAATTAATGTTCCGGGCCAACCCCAGAAAGTTATCTATTATAACCGAAGGAGAAGCCGGGGTAAAGAAATTTAAATTAATTGAACAATGCAATCTACTCAACTTATTGCCTGTTCCTCCTGGGGTATTTTACCGACTTGAATTCTGGTCCGGGGGATTTTTTCGACATAATTTTTTAGCTTTTTCTTTTTTTAGAAGTTCTGAAGGCAGAAAAATGATTATGGGGGTAGTGGTCCAATGACTGGAAAAGATAAAAACTATAGGATGCTTCTGGAGAATATGCCCGATGGTTTTGCCTGCTTCCGGGTTATTACTGATGAAGAGGGCCAGCCCCATGATTTTGTCTTTATTGATATTAATTCTGCTTTCAGCAGCCTGACCGGGTTTTCCCGGGAACAGCTGATGGATCAACCGCTTTCGCAAATCCTGGACCGAACAAGCCTGGAAAAAAGGGAATGGATAAATAGATTCAGCCGGGCTGTTCTGAGGGAAAAAACCATCCCCCTGGACCATCACTTTAAACTGGGAGGCCGGGTGTTTTCCCTGACTATTTACGGCCAGGACCCGGGGCATCTGGCCCTGATTATGCGGGATATTACCCGGAGCCAGGAGGACCGGGAACAGCTGAGAGAACGGGATGAACAGCTACAGCTGATTATCAATAGTCTGACCGATGTGGTGGAGGAACTGGATAGTGCAGGAGCCTGGACCTATCTTTCTCCTGCCGCGGAGGATGTACTGGGAAGGGGAGAGGAATTGATTGGCCGCAGCGCAATGGAATTCATTCATCCTGATGATCAACCGGAACTCAAGGCTGTCCTGGATCGGGAGCCCGAAACCGGGGAAAAAGTTCAAAAAGAGTACCGTTACCTGCATCCCCAACGGGGATATATCTGGCTGGAAAGCCGGGGCAATACTTATAAGAATAGAGATGGAGAGATGCGCTATCTGTTTAACACCAGGGATATAAGCAGCAGAAAGAAGGCTCAGCAGGAGGTCCGGGAAAGCGAAGCTCGTTTCCAGAGAATGCTGGGTCTGCTCCCCGACATGATTTCCATTCACGACCGGGATATGAATATTATATACAGTAACTGGAAGGGTTTTGGCCAGGTCCCCCCGGAAAAGAGAAAGCTCAATACTAAATGTTATCGGACCTATCGTGGTTATGATGAGATCTGTCCTGACTGTAAGGCCCGGCAGGTATTTGAAACCAGGGAGGCATTTCAAAAGGAAACTGAGCTCCCGGATGGGACCTGGGTTGACCTGCGGGTTATCCCTATCCTGGACCGGCAGGGAGAAGTGGAGCTATTCGTGGAATGGGTCCGGGATATTACAGCAGAAAAGGAGATCAGAAAAGATCTCCTGGAACAAAAAAACCTCCTGGAGGGCATAATTAATGGAACTCAGGATATGCTGGCCATTCAAAATCCGGATTTAACCCTGCAGCGCATTAATAAGGCTGGCTATGAAATGCTGGGGGTTACTTCAGAGGAGCTGGGCAGTCGTAAATGTTATGAACTTGTCGGCCGGGATCAACCCTGCAAAACCTGTGCAACCCGCCGGGCCCAGCAGAGCGGTGAACTGGAACAGGTAGAAAAGTTTTTTCCCGAACTGGGCATTCATGTGGCCTGCCGCAGCAATCCTATTCTGGACGAGGCGGGAAATGTAAAATGGGTGGTGGAACAGCTCCGGGATATAACTGAGGAGAAAAAGAGGGAAGACCGCCTTCGGACCAGTGAAAACCGGCTTAGAACCATTACCGAATCGACCCTGGATGGGGTTCTGATGATAGATGCTTCTGGAAATATTAACTTCTGGAACCCGGCTGTAGAAAAACTACTGGGCTATAAAAGGGAGGAAGTACTGGGGCAGAATCTCCATCAGTTGCTGGCTCCCGACCGTTATCAAGAGGAATATCAGCGGGCGTTTCCTCATTTTCAGAAAACCGGGTCAGGAAAGTTTGTAAATCGGACTGTGGAACTGGAGGCCTGCTCTCGGGAGGGGCAGGAAATACCAGTGGAAATTTCCCTTGCGGCCTTTGAATTGAAAGATGGCTGGCATGCGGTTGCTATAATGCGGGATATCAGAAAGAGGAGGGAGGTAGAAGAAAAGCTGCGCCTCAACTCCCTGGTTCTGGATCAGATAAAGGATAATGTTATTATAACTGACCTGGAGGGCAATATTTCCTACGTTAATGAAGCAACTGCCAAAATGCTGGGCCGTTCCCGGGAGGAGTTTTTGGGAAAACACACAGAGGTATTGGGGGAGGATCCTCAAGAGGGACCGACCCAGCAGGAAATATTGGAAAAGGTGAGGGAGAAGGGTTTCTGGCGGGGAGAGGTTATCAATTATACCCGGGAGGGGCAGAAACTGGTTATGGATTCCCGGATCCAGGTGGTCAGAAATGAGCAGGGGGAAACAATTGCTCTCTGTGGGATTTCCACCAATATTACCGCCAGCAAACAGTATGAAAAAAAGCTGCAGTATTTGAGCTTTCATGATAGTTTAACCGGAGTTTACAACCGGGCTTTCCTGGAGGAAGA
>PWFS01000258.1 GCA_003554145.1 Halobacteroidaceae bacterium
CCCCTGGTACTGATCTCCCTTGGGAACCTGCAGGTCATTCTTTTCAATAACAACCTCCAGGGTTTTTTTACGATTAAAATAAACTTCAACCTGATCTGCTCCTGACTTCTTACCTTCTTCCAGTGCAGCAAGATATATATCTTTATTACTCATCCTGTCCCTCCTCCCCTTGCTGACCGCCAATTTTCACCCGGCAGCGAAGATAAGGTCCGCCAGCATCGGCTTTGGCCGGCTGCATTTTTCCACAATACCCTGCTCCCAGATCCATCTGAAACTTATTACTTAAAGCATCCGCGCTCTTAAGTACATCAAAAGCCTGTCCCGATATGGTTAGCCCTTTTACCGGCTCTTTAATTTCTCCATTTTTGATGCGATAGCCTTCCTGCACACCAAACATGAATTCCCCGGTGGCATCAGCCTGCCCTCCCTGATCCATTCCCACCAGATAATAACCGTTTTCAATACCTTTTATCATATCCTCCAGCTCGTCCTGGCCGGGAAGAATAAAGGTATTGGTCATCCGGATCAGGGGCTCATCACGGTAAGTAAAGGCCCGGGCATTGCCCCGGGGTTCTGTAGAGAAAAGATGAGCAGTTTCCTGACTGTGCAGGTAATTTTTTAAAATCCCTTTTTCAATAATTACTGTTCCTCCCGATACCGTCCCTTCATCATCAACGAGGATCTGACCGGCTCCCTGTTCTGATCCATCATCTATCATGGTGATTAAATCGCTGGCTACCTTTTCCCCGATCTTATCAGCAACAACTGAACCAGAAAGGACAAAATCAGCTTCAACAGTATGACCAATGGCTTCATGGGCCAGAACCCCTACCAGTCGGGGATCAAGGATCACAGTATAATCGCCCCCTCGGGCGTAGCCGGCCTTTAACTTGGTCCGGACAATCCGGACTGCTTTTTCGGTCAACTGTTCCAGGTTTTCCCGGGCAAAAAGGTCGGACCAGCCTCCGGTTACTCCTTGAGATACCTGGGCCATTTCCTGTTTATCACCACTACTCCCAAAGGCCACCATCCCAATTTCACTCTTCTGATCCTCAATCTCGGCCTCTGCTCCCCGGGAAGTAACAATTATTTTGCTATCCTGGAAAACATGATAATTAACCAGGGAACCAATAATATCATCTCCTGCAGCCCTGATATCCGCATCTGCTTTTTGCAAAGCCGAAACTTTGGTGCCAAAATCAGGTTCATCGGTTTTGGATTCCACCAGATTAAATTGGCCCTGGGCTATCTGCCCTTTGCCCAGCCCTTCAATTTTTTCCTTTTTCAAGACTGCAGCTTCGCGAGCGACTTTAATTGCTTCTTCTGCGGCCTTCTGCAGGCTTTTTTCATCAGTATCGGAAGTAGCAACAAAACCCCAGCAGCCATCAACCAGGGCTCTGATACCCGCTCCCGCCAGGGTTTTGCGCTCACCTTTTTTTAAAACTCCATTTTTAAACTGAATTACAGTAGAAAACCTTTTGTGATACCTTATTTCCAGATGCTCATCCTGTCCATGGACAATTTCTTTCAAGATTTTTAGCATGCACTTATCCTCCCCGTAAAAATATCCAGCCCAATATTTTCAGGTATGCAGTTCCACTATATCCTTATCCTGCAACACATGGTCCCGGGGGACAGGCTGGCCGTCAAATTTGGCCGATCCCCAGATCCTGGCTTTTTCCAAACCCTGGGCCAGGTCCTGATGAACTTCCTGGGCAAATTCCAGGACAGTACCTCCCCTGTGCAATACAAAAGGAGCTTCCATATCCGCTTCCCGGCCAGGAATCTTGCTGTAAATTCGGATTACATCAAGAAGGGCAAAAAACCTGTGGGGCAGTTGCTCCAGGCCTTCTCCAGTTTTCACTGAAAGGGGATACACTGCCAGGTCAGGATACAGTTCTTTAATTATCTCCAGATTTTCCCCTGCTCCAGGCAAATCAATTTTATTGGCCAGGATTAAAAGTTCCTCGCGCCTGAAAGCTTTTACCCCCTCGGGCTTATCCTCGCGAACCAGTCGCTTTTCTTCCAGGAAATCAATGGTCGAACTCAATTGATCCAGGGCTTGATCTGAACCAGCATCTATTATCACCACGACGGCATCCGCCCGCTGAATAGCACCAACCATTTCTCCGGGAACATCTTCAACCACCAGCGGGGGAGTATCAATTACCTGAATCTTTACATCTTCATAGGGAACCATCCCGGCCAGAGGGATACCGGTAGAAAAGGGAAATTGAGCCACATTAACCCTGGCATTACTTAAGGCCCCAAGAACTGAGGACTTGCCCACATTGGGCAGTCCGATTAAAATTAACTGACCCGCCCCCTCTTTATCCAGACGATAGGGATTGTAGGTGGAAGTAGATTTACTCTTCTTTTCTCCTTCCTCCCGCAGTTTAGATAATTTTTTCTTGAGCTGGCCCTGCAATTTTTCGGTCCCTTTATGCTTGGGAATAACCGATATCATTTCCTGCAGAGCTGCTATTTTTTCTTCGATGGTCTGGGCTTCCTTAAAGGCCTTTTCTGCTTCATAATATTGGGGAGTCAGGTTAGCCGGCATACTACTCCCTCCTTTCTTCCGGTTTAAAAATCATTCTCAAACCCGCTACAGAACCTATCGCGAAAACCAGCACCGTCAACCAATCCAGAAAATCCTGCTGGGAAAAAAATATTTTTTCAATAATAACCACAACCGATAAAATAACAATACCAATGGGTAGTAGATGACTGCTTTTTCCCTGATAGGCCTGATAAACAAAAACCAGTAAAAGGGCTCCGGCCATAATAATAGCTACCATCATGACCAGTTCTAAAGAGGAAATATCTATGAACAATATAAGACCTCCTTCCAGGTGCTAAATTTTTCCCTTGAGCACACCCTCCATATGAGCAAGGTTTTCCCGATAATGGGTAATCCTTTTTTGAGCCAGTTCTCGAGCAACCCCGGTATTGAAATGTTCTGAAATCATTTCCATAACATCCAATCTATCCCTGCTTAAAAGCTCCAGGAGGTTCTGTTCTTCCTTTTCCCGGTTCAGGGTATAAGCCAGGAAATGTAGCCAGGCACTCCAGCCAATTTTGCTCAATTTATCTGCATCCCAGGTTATTGCAGCAGAAAGGGGGGTTAAGGGTTCTTTAAACTCTCGGGTAAGGCCAACATGTTTTTCGATTGCAATATATACTTCGTCAATAATGGCCTGTTCTACTCCCAATTCCCGCAAAAAATTCCTGCCTTCTTCTGCTCCATAATAACCATGTCGGGCCTGCCTTTTTTCATTCTCCGCTTCTGAGAGTCGGGGATTATAGCATTTAGCCAGATCGTGCAGCCAGGCAGCCACCTCGCAAACAATCTGATCAGCACCGGTTTGTTGGGCCAGGTTTCGGGCCAGACCTACCACGGTAAGAGTGTGTTCTTTTCGATAATGAAGCATCGGGGATCGCCCTTTATTTTTAATAAATTCGGCTTCTTCCTTAAAACGCTGCAGGGCATAATTACGGACCTCGTTACATAATTCTTGCTTCAAAAAAAGAAACCTCCTTCAAACTAAATCAAACTTATTGCCAGTATATTATAACATATTTTCTACACCAGAAAAGAGTTCAAGCCAAAATAAGGCTTCCCCTTAATTCAACTGGTTGTCAGTTTTTTAGAGGAATCAGGCCTGAAGCAGGTGAATATTCTATACAGGGAGGGAC
>PWFS01000227.1 GCA_003554145.1 Halobacteroidaceae bacterium
ATCCTCCAGGAGGGCTCCCAGTTGCGATATTTCTCTAAAAACCTCAATCTTTAAAAGAAACAGCAGGCTGATCAGGATTAAAATCAGGCCAATTAAAGCCAGGCCCAGCCAGCGTTTTACTCTCATTCCCGGCAGCAGCCACCGCAGCATGATTTCCCCCCCTAAACCTCGCTCTTCATTTGATCCCGGTGTTCCAGCTGAACACTATAACCTTTTTCTGCCAGGAAATTTTTTAGCTTTTCCCCCACAGCCACGGAGCGGTGCCGCCCCCCGGTACAGCCCAGGCCAATTACCAGAGTGGATTTACCTTCATTGATGAAATGGGGCAGCAAAAAAAGAATCAGGTTAAAAAACTTATCCATAAAACGGCGGGTCAGGGGCCACTTGCAGACATAATCCTGAACTTCCCGATCCTGGCCGGTAAAAGGCTGCAGATGGGGAACATAATGAGGATTGGGCAGAAAACGGACATCCATTAACAGATCAGCATCAAGGGGCACACCATGCTTGTAGCCAAAGCTGATAATATTTATGTTCATCTTCTTCTGCTTTTCTCCAGAAAAAAAATGGCTCTGCAAAAGACCGGCAAAACGATCCCGGGACATCTCTGAAGTATCGATTACCCTATGGGCCCGGCCCCGCAGTTCCTCCAATTTATTCCGTTCCCGGCTGATCCCCTCCAGTAACCGCCCTTCAGGAGCCAGGGGGTGGCGCCGCCGGGTTTCCTTGTAGCGCCGGATCAAAACTTCATCTTCTGCTTCTAAAAACAGAATTTCAAACCGATAGCCCCGCTGCTCCATATTTTGCAGTTCCTGGAACAGGGCATCAAAAAACTCCCCGCCCCGGATATCAATAACCACCGCCAGACTTTCTACCTGCCCCGCTCCCTCGAGGCACAGTTCATACATCTTGGTTAAAAAAGTCGGGGGCAGATTATCTATACAAAAAAAACCCTGATCTTCAAACATTTTCAGGGCGAGGGTTTTTCCGGCACCGGACATCCCGGTGATAATTACAAACTGAATATCCTTCATCCCTGGCCTCCATATGCAAAAAATATGCCTAAGTTATATATTTACTTCTACTTGCCCTTAAAAAATCCTGCTCCATTAAAATTCCTTTTTGGTTCGATAGAGATAAACCCCTAAAAGACCAAGCCCCAGGAGAATCAAAAGAAGCATAACCTCCCTTTCGCCGATCAAGGCTGGATCCGGAATGCCCACCGGCTGCAAAACCGGTCGGGAGCTGGCCAGGACTGCTCTCTGATCCACACCTTCCGGCAGGAGAACATCAATTATGGGGAGATTACCCTCCGGTTCTTCTCCTCCCCCAAAAGTCCAGTTGCTAGCCTCCGGGGTGACGGGGCGGAAATAGTAGTTTTCCAGGGGATCATAGGAGCCCACCAGGACATAATAGCGGGCATTTTCCAGTTCACCGATCCAGCTGGCCTCAACCCCCAGGGTTATGGTATTATCCTCTACCTTAAGGCTGCTTCCCTCCAGGCTAGGCGGGCGGGGGCTGTCCCAGGAAATTTCTTCCTGGGGAGAACGCCACTCTTCCCCCGCTTCCATGCCCATAATCCACCAGCCACAAAAAATCAGGGCTCTATTCCAGGGGTAATCTGAACTCATTTTGACTTCCAGGACCGGTTTTACCGGTTCGGTGCTGCCCCCCTCCTCATTATCAATGTAGAGGTGGAACAGGGGATGGGAAAACCCAAAAAAACTGTCCCAGGGGTCCGTTATCGCCCCCAAAGTGAAATCAAAAAAATAGTGATCATCCCGGTAGCGAACTCGAAACTCCTGCAGGTCAAAAAGCCCGGAATGGGGATAAAAATGCTCGTGCCGGGGGTATTCATAGCTGCCATCATCAGTCTTATCCTGATGTAAAAACAGTATTTCCTCCCCGTAAACCGGGGAGCAGGAGAAAATTATTAAAATTAAAAACAGGGCCCCTGGGATCATGCCCATCCTTCCTCTCTATCAACAGAAAGTTGCTTCCGGATTCCCCTTCAGGTTAGGGCTACAGTTTTAAAAAGGATCGAACCTCATCGGCCAGAAGTTCAAGGCTGCTTTGCTCCTCCGCCTCCACGTACACCCTGAAGAGATCTTCAGTTCCTGAGGGCCGAATTAAAATCCAGGATCCGTCATCCAAAATTAGCTTAACCCCATCTCCTTTTTTTCTTTCCACAACTGATCGGTCATTTAGCTGCCCTGGTTTTAGTTCCTGAACCGCTTTTAACAGGCGATTCCGTTCCCCGGGTGAAAAGGAAATATCAAAACGACGGCTGACCATAAAGCCATATTTTTCCCGGGCCTGTTCCAGGACCTTCACCAGGCTGACTCCGTAAAAAGATGTAATTTCACAGGCCAGAAGACAGGCCAGAATCCCATCTTTCTCCGGCAAATGACTGGCCAGGCCCAGCCCCCCACTTTCTTCCCCGGCCAGAAACACCTCACCTTCGGTTAACAGTTTGCCCAGGTACTTGAAACCTACCGGGGTCTCCAGAACCTGACGACCACATTTTTCTGCAATTCGATCCAGAAGATGGGTGGTAGCCAGGGAGCGGGCGATATTACCCTGCAGTCCCCGTCCCTCTATCAGGTAAAAAGCGCAAATAAAAAGGAATTGATTGGGATCTATAAACGACCCGTCCCGATCAATAATACCAAAACGGTCTCCATCTCCATCCAATCCCAGACCCAAAACAGCTGAACTCTCCTTCACCTCCCGGGATAAAGGAGCCAGCCTCTGGCGGGAGGGATCGGGCATTTCACCCCCAAAACAGGGGTCCCGGTCCCCATCTCTGATAGTACAACTCCAGCCCTTTTCGCCCAAAAATTCCTCAAGATAACCCTGTCCTGCCCCAAAAAGGGGATTGATAATAACCTGTTGGGGGTATTCCCGGAGCAGGTTTCCATCGATGACCTTTTCCAAACGCTGCAGGTAGTTTTGCCGGCCATCCCATTCCTGGAGCAGGCCCTCTTTACCCGCTTTTTCCGGATCCATTTTTGGTATTTCCCCACCCTTAATAATTTCCAACTCTCTTTCAATGGCTTCTGTAACTTCCGGGCCCGCTGGAGCACCATTATGAGGGATAAATTTAATACCGTTATAGCGCGCGGGATTATGGGAGGCAGTAAAAACCAGCCCTCCGTCAGCCGTTTGTTCCAGGATGCCAGCTGCAACCACAGGAGTCGGATGAGGAGTTGAGCCCAGGTGCACAACAATTCCCAGCGAATTTAAAACTGCAGCTGCTCGCAGGGCAAATTCCCGCCCCAGAAAACGGTTATCATAGCCCACAACAACCGCTATATTTTCCTTATCCCTCCCCAGGAAACGGCCAATGGCCAGTGCAACTTTTTCCACTCCAGCAAAGGTAAAATCTTCGCCAATTATTCCCCGCCAGCCATCGGTTCCAAAACCAATTTTCATCTGGATTCTCCTTTCATTATATAGTCAAATCCCGGGGATCAATTTCCCCCTTCACTACTTCTTCTTTTTCCGGATAGGTTCTGAAAATAAGCAGGCCAATCAGGATAAAACCAGCAGCTACCGGGCCGGTAAGCTGGATGCCCAGCGGTTCAGCAGTACTGCTGCCAAAAAATTGAAATAATAGGCCCATGG
>PWFS01000077.1 GCA_003554145.1 Halobacteroidaceae bacterium
AAAAGGGTTTTACTGGGAGCCTGCCGGAAAATTGTCCCGGGAAGGTCTTTTTATTTTGAACACCTGGACCTGCTGGAGGACCTTCTTCATTCCGGGCAGAGTGGTACTCGCCTCGATCTGCCAGGTGTTTCCATTGAAAAAGGATATCGCAATCTTTACTTTTTCCCTTCCGGGGAGCAGCCAGAACAGGAAAGCTACTGCTATTTCCTAACAATCCCCGGCCGGGTTACTGTTACAGAGGCGGGCATTTCTATTTCCGCCCGTCTTCTTGAAGAAACCACTCCCGATTTTAAAGAAAAGAACAGGGTTTACCTGGATGCTGACAAAGTAGGGGAGGAGTTGATGGTCCGTAATCGACGACCAGGGGATAGGTTCTGGCCCCGGGGTTCTCCAGGACAGAAAAAGCTTAAAGATTTTTTCATTGACAGTAAAATTGATCGATGGCGCCGCAGGGAGATCCCCCTTGTGGTTACCACCGATGGCCATATCGTCTGGGTAGTGGGGGCACGTGTTAGCGAGAGGTTTCGGGCCCGACCTGGGAGCAAAAACCTGCTGGAAATAAAATACGAAAAGCTGGAGGAGGAGAAAAATGGAGCAGGATTTAAAGAAGATTTTAATTGATGAAAAACAAATTATGGAGAGGGTTCAGGAATTGGGCCGGGAAATCAGCAGTCAATATCCCCCGGAGACTGATCTGATTATGGTCTGTATTCTAAGGGGGGCCGTAGTTTTTCTGTCGGACCTGGCCCGTTCCATTGACCGCCCGGTTACTTTTGATTTTATGGAGGTTTCCAGTTATGGTGAGGGAACCGAATCCACTGGCGTGGTCAGAATTATCAAGGATCTGGGGGAAAATATCCAGGGTCGCCACGTTTTGATCGTGGAGGATATAATTGATACCGGGCAAACCCTTAAGTACGTGGTTGATGTCCTTAAGACCCGCAAACCCGCTTCAATAAAAACTGTTACCCTGCTGGATAAACCAGAGAGGCGGGTGACCAAACAGATTAAGGTGGATTTTAATGGGTTTGAAGTCCCGGATGAATTTGTGGTGGGGTACGGGCTCGATTATGCGCAAAAATACCGGAACTTACCATACATCGCAGTGCTAAAACCCGAGGCCTATTCTTAACTTGTACTGTTTGCCTAATAACAACATATATGGTATAATACCTTGCATGAAAATCCTCTGAGGGGAGGATGAGATTTGAACAATTTTACCCGAAATATAGGTTTTTATCTCATCGTGATAATTTTATCCATCCTGCTTGCCCAGTACTTTATGCAACCGGAAGCTCCGGGTGAAATAGAATTGACCTACACTTCTTTTTTGCGCAAGGTTGAGCAAAATGAGATTGAGGCAGTTCGGATTATTGGAGAAAACAGGGTGGAAGGCGAAGTTGATGGAAGGCCCTTTGAAGTAGCGGTGCCCAGTGGAGTAATGGGCGAATTAATGACCCGATTGGAAAACAGCGATGTGGAAATGAAAACTGAACCGGAAGATAGCCCGGCCTGGTGGCTGGGATTTTTGGGTTATCTTTTGCCCACAATATTAATTTTCGGAGTCTTTCTGTTTTTCCTGAATCGAATGCAGGGTGGGGGCAACCGGGTCATGTCTTTTGGCAAAAGTAAAGCCCGGCTCAGCGAAGAGACTGGAAAAAAGAAGAAAACTTTTGCAGATGTGGCCAATTACGAGGAAGTAAAAGAAGAATTGAACGAAGTGGTGCAGTTTCTGAAAAAACCCCAGGAATTTGTTAAGATTGGGGCCGAGATTCCCAAGGGGCTTCTTCTGGTGGGGCCTCCCGGAACAGGTAAAACCCTGCTGGCCCGAGCCATAGCTGGAGAAGCTGGAGTTCCATTCTTCATTATTTCCGGTTCGGATTTTGTGGAAATGTTTGTTGGAGTTGGAGCCTCCCGGGTCCGAGACCTTTTTGAACAGGGTAAAAACAATGCTCCCTGTATTGTATTCATTGATGAATTGGATGCAGTAGGAAGGCAGCGGGGAGCCGGTCTGGGTGGGGGTCATGATGAGAGAGAACAGACCCTCAATCAACTCCTGGTAGAAATGGATGGCTTTGAACCCAATGAAGGAATAATTGTTATGGCAGCTACCAACCGGCCGGATGTTCTGGACCCTGCATTATTGAGACCGGGACGCTTCGATCGACAGGTTATTGTTGATGCTCCCGACTATCTGGGGCGGAAGGCCATCCTGGAGGTTCATTCCCAGAAAAAACCCCTGGAAGATGAGGTTAATCTGGGCATCCTGGCCCGCCGAACTCCCGGATTTACCGGGGCAGATCTGAAGAACCTGGCCAATGAAGCTGCAATTCTGGCCGTGCGGCGGCACAAAAAGAAAATCGGGATGGCGGAATTTGATGATGCTGTGGACCGGGTCATTGCTGGACCGGAAAAAAAGACCAGGGTAATAAGTGATAAGGATAAAAATATTGTGGCCTACCATGAAACTGGACATGCTCTGCTGGGAGAATTTTTAAAGCATGCGGATCGAACCCACAAAGTTTCAATTATTCCCCGGGGAAGAGCCGGCGGCTATACCATTCCCCTGCCTGATGAAGACAAGAAGTTTTTAACCAAAGAAGAATTGTATGATAAGATAGCTGCCCTTCTGGGAGGTCGGGCGGCTGAGGCTCTATTCCTGGATGATATCAGTACCGGGGCCCATGATGATCTGGAACGGGCAACTAAAATGGCCCGGGCCATGGTTACCGAATATGGTATGAGCGAGCGTCTGGGTCCCCTGACCCTGGGTCATAAAAATGATCAACAGGTTTTCCTGGGCCGGGATATATCCCGGGACCGCAATTACAGCGAGGACGTGGCTGCTGCTATTGATCAGGAAATCAGGGGTATAATTGAACGCAGCTATCAACGGGCTGCATCTCTACTGGAAGAAAATCGCGAAACAGTGGAACGGGTTGTTGAGGCCTTAAAAGTGAGAGAAATTCTCACTTCTGAGGATTTAGAAATTCTGGTAAAAGGGGAAAGCCTGCCACCCCTGGAAAATGGTTCTGAAGAGGAACAGGAGGAAAACGGTGTTGAGGAGCCAAAATATGAAGCCAGATAAGGCAGGGCTAAAGAAAACTGCAAATGAGGTTTTTCTTTAAGAGGGGGAGTATTCCTCCTCTTTGTTTTATCCGTTTATCAGTACAAAGGGGGAAAGCGGATGATCAGAATTGATGGACTTCACTTGAGCATTGAAGATGCTTACCTGATCATGGAGCAGGGAGAAAAGGTAGGCCTGGACCCGGAGGCCCGGGCCCGGGTTCTGGCCAACCGGGAGTATCTGGAACAGAAACTTGCCGAGGATGAAGTAATTTATGGGATCAATACTGGTTTCGGTCACCTGAGTCAGATTTCAATTTCTCCAGATGAGTCAGAAATTTTGCAGCGCAACCTGTTATTAAGTCATGCCGCCGGTTATGGACCTGACCTGGAAATTCCGGCAGTTCGGGGCATTATGCTTTTGCGCGCCAATGCCCTGGCCCGTGGGAATTCCGGAGTCAGACCCCTGGTGATCGAACATATTCTGGACTTTTTAAATAATGATATTAATCCCTGCATCC
>PWFS01000026.1 GCA_003554145.1 Halobacteroidaceae bacterium
AAGAACAATTTTTCTTTACCGGCTGGCCCCTGGAGGCAGGGCGCCTGCTCCTGATAGAAGACCGGGGGGAGTTTTCCTGGTGGAAGAGAAAATAATATCCCCTCGTAGGAATTTTTTTCTGGAAAATAAAACTGGCTGCAGGGTCCCGTTGGACCACCGCAGCCTTTTTTCAATTCAACCAGGTTCAAGCCCCAATTCGCAAAATCTGGCTGGAAATCCCCCCGAGCACCCCTATCCCGGGACCGAAACCCTGCAGGACAGGCTAGAACTCCCCGTAAAATGGACTCCCCGGCTACTATTCCCCCGGGTAGTTCAATTTTATTCTCGGTCATCTCCACTTTTTTCTGAGCCCGCTTCTTTCATTGCATCTGGATCATTTCCTGCTTCAGCCCGGGGCAGATTTATAGTGGTCCGGGTCCCAATATCCAGGCGGCTGATCACTTCAAAGAAGCCAGCGTGACGCTCCACGATCCAGCGGGCTATGGCCAGACCCAGCCCGGAACCTCCTGTTTTTCGAGCCCGGGATTCATCCGAACGGTAAAACCGATCAAAAATATTGGGCACATCTTCAGGAGCAATACCAATACCATTGTCCTGGACCTGAATTTTGACCATATCCTGTGCGGTAAAAACCCGGATAATAATTTTTTCTTCGGCGGGGGTATATTTGATACTGTTATCCATTAGAATCCTCACCGCCTGTTTAATCAGCTGCCTATCCCCTTCAATACAGGCCGGTTTTTTTAATTCGGTGATAAAATCGTGGCTGGAGTCGATCAGGCGAGTTTCCTTAATAATTTCCTCCACCACCCCGCAGCAATCAAAAACCTCCCGGTGCAGTTGAATGGTTTCATTATCCCCCCGGGCCAGGAACAACAGTTGCTCCACCAGGGCCTTCATATTCTCAGCTTCACCTTTTATAGCTCCAATTGATTCCTGGAGGGTTTTCTCATCGTGCTTGCCCCAGCGGTCCAGCAGGCCCACATAACCCTGAATTACCGAAATTGGCGTCCGTAATTCGTGGGAGGCATCTGAGACGAACCGGACCTGGGATTCGTAAGACTGATTGATCCGGTTCAGCATATCATTAATGGCCTGGGCTAAATCCTTGAGCTCATTCTGGGAAGAATCCACCGCAATCCTTTTATCCAGCTGCCCGGCATCAATTGTTTTTAAAGCCCCGGCCAGGTTGTGCAGTTCGGCTCCGGCCGAGGTTGAACTCATCCTGCCCATATCCTCCTGGAGATTTCTGGCTACTGCCGCCATCTCCGACAGGGGTTTCAGGGTCCGCCGGATCACCCGGGTATTTTTGCCAATACGGCTCATAATATAGAGGGCCTGGGCAATCAGGATAATCAGCATAAAGAAGGAAAACACCTGCAGATTCTGCTGCAGGGGGAAATTGACCCGATAATATAAATCTTCGGAGGAAAAGACCATGAAATATTCGGTCCGGGCCATCCTCTCGATCCAGGTTATGCGGGGCAAAAGAGAAGGGGTATCAATACCCCGCCGCACCCCGGATACCTCCAGGGGCATTCTTTCCTGGAAAAAAGCAGGAAAAAGCAGGCCCTGCTCTTCTTCAATCATCTGCACCTCATAATTTTGACTGCCCCAGAAATCCTGCTCCCGGAGCTGCTCCAGGCCGAAATTATCCTTGATAGCCTGCAGTTCTACTTCGCCCTGCCACAGGGTAATCCCCAGGAATAATCCGGCGATTAAAAGGTTAATACCAATAAAACCTGCCAGTAGTATTCCCAGGATGCGCAGGTTTAACTTTAAAACCAGGGAAGACCTGATGCGATCGGATAATCCTTTTTTATCCCGCTGTGAACCCCTGTTTTTATTCATCGCGGATCACATACCCTACCCCCCGGACGGTCTGGATAAATTTCTGGCCGGAGGTTTCTTCAATTTTGGCCCGCAGATACCGGATGTAGACATCAACCGCATTGGTGCCTCCATCAAAATCATAACCCCATATCTTTTCCAGGAGCAACTCTCGCTTCATAACTATATTTTTGTTTTCCAGTAAAACCTGGAGTAAATCAAATTCCCGGCGGGTGAGGTCAATGGACCGGTTGTTCAACCGCACCTCCCGGGCCAGGGGGTCAAGCATCAAATCACCTGCTTCCAGGCAGGGGTTGGAGACGGTTTTTTCCCTTTTCTGACGCAGAGAAACCCGAATCCTGGCCAATAATTCTTCAATGGCAAAGGGCTTGGTAATATAATCATCGGCCCCGGTATCCAGCCCGCTGACTTTATCCATAACCGTATCCCGGGCAGTCAGCAGGATAACCGGCACCTCGGAAAACCTGCGCAGCCGGCGCAATATCTCGATCCCGTTTAAACCGGGCAGCATAATATCCAGAAGTATCAGGTCGAAGGGCTGAGCTCTGGCGAGCTCAAGCCCTTCCCTTCCGTCCAGGGCTTTTTCAACCTGATATCCCTCGTGGCCCAGTTCCAGTTCAACAAACCGGGCCAGTTTTTCTTCATCTTCTATGATCAGAATCCGTTCCATAATCGTTCTCACCCTTACCTGATCCAGATTTCCTGGAGGAGCTGTCGGTGGGGCCCAGGACACTGTCCACGGCACTTAATGTGGCATCGGACACTTTGTCCATGGCCTGATTGGCTTTGGTATTATCCAGGTCCGGCCCCCGGAAACGGAACCGGTAGCCAAAGACCAAGCCCACAATTAAGAGGGGGATCATTACCCAGAAGGCAAAGACAAATAAGAGCACCAGGGCGGTTAAGGGCAGCATTATTATGCTCTGACTGTCCTTAATTACTTCGAAGCTGTTGACATTGCCCTTGTGAATTACCCGGCCCACCCATTTAAAAAAGCTGGCCACCGAGTCTCCGAAGGAAGTTTTTTCCTCCCGGTTAACTTCCTCCTGCCGGGCTGCGCCCTCATTTTGCCCTGCAGTTTCTTCTCGGGAAGAATAGGAGCCGCCATCAGTCGGGGTTTTAACCTGACCCTTTTTTTCCAGGTTAATTACCGCTTCCAGTAAATCACCTCCTGTTTCTTCCAGGGCCTTTTTGGCCTCCTCGTAAGAAATATTGGTTTTTTGCCGCAGTTTTTCTACCTGCTCAAAGGTAATCATTATGATAACCTCCCTTTCTTTTTACTATGGTCATCATAACACCCCATCATTTAAAGCCAATTCAGCTAAAATTAAAATTTCATTAGAAATCCATGAAAATTATAATAAAAAGTGGGGGGCTATTTTCATTTCCTTTATTCATTCTCCAGTGTTGCCCGATTACCTGCGACAAGAGAAACTGTTTTCCTCATAAAAAAGCGCCTTCTACAGCAGGACTCTTCTCCTGCCCCGAAAACTTTACCCTCACCAGCTTAAACCCTTTTTTCCAATAGAACAGGGGGCCCCAGGCCCCCTGTAAACTTCTTCCCCTTACTTGATCCAGTCGTGAATGTCGGCAAGCACGGATAACGCCACATGACCCTGCTGTAAATATTCTCCGGGGACCGCCATCGTCTCTCCCGTATGGAAAATATGATTGAGATCCTCCAGGAGCACAAATTCTACATCATCGCGCC
>PWFS01000172.1 GCA_003554145.1 Halobacteroidaceae bacterium
GGATGAATATTGGGATTATAAAAAAAGCCGGTAATAGAAAACCCTTCACCCAGAACTTCCAGGGGGTAGGTGGCACAGGGTCCGCAACAGATATGCAGGAGGATCCTTTTACTATCCATCAAATAGCCCCCGCTTTCCATCTCCGGGGAGTTCCAATCCCAGGTGCCGATAGGCCTGATCAGTTGCAATCCTTCCCCGGGGAGTTCGCTGCAATAAACCTGCCTGCAGCAGAAAAGGTTCATAAACTTCTTCTACAGTTTCAGTTTCTTCACTTATTGCAGCAGCAATGGTTCCCAGCCCCACTGGACCACCGCCAAATTTATTGACAATCGTCCCCAGAATTTTCCTGTCCAGTCCCTCCAATCCCAGATGATCAACTTCCAGTTGATCCAGGGCTTTTTGGGCAATAGCCGGGTTGATTACACCATCACCTTCGACCTGGGCTACATCCCGAACTCTTTTTAACAGGCGGTTGGCCACCCGGGGAGTGCCCCGGGAACGGGAAGCAACCTGCTCCAGGCCTTCTTTTTCCGCGTCTATATCCAGAACCCGGGCGGATCTTTCCAGGACCTTTTGAATATCCTCAGGATGATAGTAATCCAGCCGGGATAAGATCCCAAATCTGCTGCGCAGAGGAGAGGTCAAAAGCCCTTCCCTGGTGGTGGCTCCCACCAGGGTAAAAGAAGGAATATCCAGTTTCAGGGTTCGGGCACTGGGGCCTTTACCGATTACGATATCCAGGGCAAAATCCTCCAGGGCCGGGTACAGAACTTCTTCTACCATGCGGGGCAGGCGGTGGATTTCATCAACAAAGAGAATATCCCCCATCTGCAGATTGGTTAGAATTGCGGCCAGATCCCCAGCCCTTTCCAGGGCAGGGCCGGAAGTACTGCGTAAATTAACTCCCATCTCATGGGCCACAATATTGGCCAGGGTAGTTTTTCCCAGGCCGGGAGGACCGCATAAAAGCAAATGGTCCAGGGGCTCGCCCCTTTCCCGGGCGGCCTGAATGAAAACTTTAAGGTTTTTGACCACACTCTCCTGGCCGATATATTCAGCAAAACTTTTGGGCCGCAGAGAATTTTCAATTTCTTTTTCCCCCTGCAGGGCCACCGGAGAAACAATCCTTTCATCCATTTATAGCCACCTCAATCCCGTCCCAGAATCTGGAGGGCCCGGCGCACTAATTGACCCAGGTCCCCCTCCTGACTGTCCAGGGCCATAACGGCCCGTCGAACTTCATTGCGAGAGTAGCCCAGGGCTTCCAGGGCCTCATATAATTCACCGGTAGAGCTACTTCCGATCATTGCCTCTTCCTTTTCGGGTAATTTGCCCCGGAGTTCAAAGACCAGCCTTTGAGCTGTTTTTTTACCAATGCCATTAACCCGGCAGAGCTGATCCAGATCCTGTTCAGTAATGGCCCGGTGCAGCTCATCCACCTGCAGAGTTGATACAATTTCCAGGGCCACTGCCGGCCCAATCCCCCCCACCCGCAGGAGCAGGCGAAAAGAATCCAGTTCCTCCCGGCTATTGAATCCATATACAGTCCAGCTATCTTCCCGGACATAGGTGTGGGTAAAAATTTTAACTTTTTCCTGGAGCCCGGGCAGTTCCTGCAGGAGAGAACGGCTGGGCCTGACTTCATAACCTATCCCACCAATATCCACCACAATCCATTCTTCATCTCTGTAGTCCAGCTTCCCTTCCAGGTGGGCAATCATAGCCATTCCTCCATTTTTTGCCGCAGGCGGTGCACCTGTAAATGGCATATAGCCACGGCCAGGGCATCGGCAGCATCATCGGGCTGGGGCAATTCTTCCAGGTTTAAAATTGACCGGACCAGGGCCTGCATCTGTTTCTTGTCGGCCTGGCCGTACCCGGTAATCCCCTTCTTTATTTCCAGGGGAGAATATTCAAATACTTCCAGCCCATGGCGGGCTGCGGCCAGAATAATAACTCCCCGGGCCTGACCTACCTGGAAGGCAGTTTTAACATTCTTGCTGAAAAAAAGCTGCTCCATGGCCAGGCTGAAGGGTTGATATTCCCTGATCAGCTCATCGGTGCGCTCAAAAAGGGATAGGAGCCTTTCCGGCATTTTCTCCTGGCTGGAGGTGGTTAACACCCCATATTCCAGGCACTGCAGGCGGTCTCCCTCCCCCTGGACCAGGCCATACCCCATGGTGGCCAGCCCGGGATCAATTCCCAGGTACATAGTTCCCGCTCCCCTCAGGTTATTCACTGACTGCTTCCATTATTTCTTCGGGAATATCAAAGTTAGAATAAACCTCCTGCACATCATCATGATCCTCCAGGGCTTCCATTAAACGCAGAACTTTGCGGGCCTCTTTTTCACCCAGCGCAACTGTATTCTGAGGAATCATTGCCAGATCAACTGACTCCAACTTAACACCCTCATTTTCCAGGTTTTTGCGGACATTTTCCAGCTCTGCAGGGGCAGTGTAAATCGTATAAATACCGTCCTCTTCGGTAAAATCTTCGGCTCCACAATCAATGGCCAGAAGCATTAACTCGTCAGCATCCATACCTGCTTCCCGGGGATCAATTATTATCTGCCCCCGCCGGCTGAACATCCAGGACACACATCCCTGTTCACCAAGATTGCCGCCATGTTTGGAAAGAATGTGGCGAATTTCTGAAGCGGTTCGGTTACGGTTATCACTCATTAATTCAATATAAAGAGCAACTCCACCCGGACCATACCCCTCATATAAAAAACTCTCGTAGCTGGCGCCCTCCAATTCCCCGGTTCCCTTTTTTATAGCCCTTTCAATATTATCCGCAGGCATATTATTGTCCCGGGCTTTCTGAATGGCCAGGCGTAAATCGGAATTGGTATCAGGATCACCACCACCCAATCGGGCTGAAACTGTAATAGCCCGGCTCAACTTGGAAAAAATTTTGCCCCTACGAGCATCCTCCCGGGATTTTTTGTGTTTGATATTAGCCCACTTGGAATGACCTGCCATATTAACCCCCTCCTGCTGAAATTATTGAAGCCCTTCCCAGCAGTACTGCAGCTGCAATACATCGGGTAATTTGCGCTTGAAAGATGTCCTGTGCATCATACGCAAAACCTTCTCCACTTTTTCCCGTTCCAGCCCTGACTTACAGATCTCCGCCGCGGTTTCGCTGTATTCAACATGGCGGTAAAGGATCCTATCTATTTCTGCATAACTAACCCCGATCTCCTGTTCATCAGTCTGGCCGGGCCAGAGATCGGCAGTCGGCGGTTTATTAATTATTCTTTCCGCAACCCCCAGAACCCGGGCCAGTTCCAGGACCTGAGTTTTATAGAGATCTTCCACAGGTTCCAGGGCTGCTGCCATATCTCCCCACAGGGTAAAATAACCCAGCAGCCATTCAGTCTTATTGCTGGTCCCCAGCACCAGGTAATTTCTGGCCTGGGCTTGATCGTACAGAACTGCCATCCTTTCTCGGGCAGCTTTATTCCCTATTCTTAGATAATCCTCATCACCTTCGCTGCACTGAGCATAATAGGCGTCAATCTGGGGGGTGATATCAATTGTTTGATGGGGAA
>PWFS01000207.1 GCA_003554145.1 Halobacteroidaceae bacterium
TCATTGGATATTTTTTCCGGCAGCATGGGAATAACCCGGTCCACCAGGTAAATACTGGTCCCCCGGTCCCGGGCTTCCCGGTCAAGCTCAGTTCCCTCCCGCACATAATGGGCTACATCGGCAATGTGAATACCCAGGCGGGCCTGCCCATTCCCGATTAATTCCAGGGAAACTGCATCATCAAAATCTTTGGCCTCTTCACCGTCTATGGTAAAAATGAGCCTGTCGGTTAAATCCAGCCGTCTTGCCCTGATATCCTTTGCAATTTTCCCGGATATCTTATGGGATTCCTCCTGGACCTTGCGGGAAAAACCGCGGGGTAAACCGAGCCGATAGATCAGGCTCTCAATATCAACCCCCGGCTCTTCCTCGCCCCCCAACACCTGAATTAACCTGCCTTCGGGATTGCGCCGGCCCTCGGGCCACTTTTCAATTTTCACAATCACCTTGTCCCCCTGCCGGGCATCCTTAATACCGTTGGGGGGTAAAAAAACATCATAATAAACCCGGGGATCGTCAGGCACCACGAAGCCAATATTACGAACTATATCCAGACGGCCCACTACTTTTTCATTGGCTCTTTCCAGAATGCGAATTACTTCTCCTTCTTCTTTTTCTCCTCTACTTCCTTTCAGGCGGCGGACAATGACCCGGTCCCGGTGCATGGCTCCATTCATATTTTCCATTCCCACGTAAATATCCGGCTGTTCCGGATCCTCGGGTAAAAGAAAGGCAAAGCCCTTGCGATGACCCTGCAGAACTCCCAGCACCAGGTTCATCCGTTCCGGGATCCCATAACGGTCCTTCCGGGTCTTAACAATAGCTCCGTCCTTTTCCAGCTCAGCCAGGAGCTGGGCAAATGGTTCCCGGTCCTTGCGGGCCAGGCCAAATTCCTGGACCAGTTCTTCAAAAGTCATGGGCCTGTAGGTCCTGGACCTCATGAACTCCAATATTTCCTGTCTTGCACTCATACTTTTTTCCTCCTTATAACTCCTGGAAGGGCACCCCCTAACGGGATGCCCTCCCCTTTAATTCCACTTATCGTAGATTACTACTTCCTCCAGGCTCTTGCGCCCCCGGTCCCGACCCTCGTGAGCCGGATAGCCCAGGGGAGTAAGAGCTACAATCCGATAGGGCCGGGGCACTTCCAGTATTTCCCGAACCTGCTCTTCATCAAAAGCTCCAATCCAGCAGGTTCCCAGCCCTTCATAGGTAGCGGCCAGAGTTAGATGATCCAGGGCAATTGCTCCATCCACGGCAAAGGAAGTCATATAATTGCCGTGTCCCTGATAAACTTCTTCTTCATTAACCGCAACTGCTATAGCAGCGTCGGCCTGGGCCATAAACTTCTGTCCCTTGCAGGCGGGGACCAGCTGTTCCTTTAATTTCTGATCCCGGACCACGATAAATTTCCAGGCCTGAACATTCTTCCCCGAAGGAGCCAGTCGGGCTGCGTCCAAAACCCTTTCTAATTTGTCGTCTTCAATCCTGCGGTCTTCATATTTCCTTATACTTCTTCTTTTAGCAATTAAATCATAAATATTCACTTCAATCCCTCCTACAGGCCTAATTCTCGGTCAATACCCTGCATGGCTTCCAGACCCAATCCAATAAACTCTTCCAGGGTCAAACCCAGGTCAGTACAGCTGGCAATCTGAGTTCTACTTGCTCCCCGGGCAAAGGATTTTTCCTCGTAACGATTGAGCAAAAATTCAGTGTTGAGGGGGGCCAGCTTTTTTTCCGGGTGAATTAACGCCCCGGCCACAATCAGTCCGGTCAAAGGATCGGCAGCATAAAGGGCCTTATCCAGCCTGCTTTCGCGGGGCAGACCATGGGCTTCATTGTGAACCCGGACCGCCTGGACCATCTCCGGAGGCATACCCATTTCCTCCAGATATTCGGCGCCGCGAAGACTGTGTTCTTCCGGCTGATCCATTGTTTCTCCATAGTCAATATCATGAAGCAAACCGGTCAGCCCCCACTTCTCCTCATCCTCCCCCAATTCCCGGGCCAGCCGCCGCATTACGGCTTCCACGGCCAGGCAGTGTTTGATCAGGTTTTTTTGTTTTACTTTCTTTTGGACCAGGTCCAGAGCTTCTTCTCGCGTCATCAGGTATCCTCCTCCTCTTTATTTTCCACTATTTTTTCAGTTTGATCCATGAACATTCCCTGGCCCAGGGCCAGAACTGTCCCTGCTTCATCCTCAATCCAGGCCGACAGATATATTATCTTTTCCGAAGATTTTTTTTCATCCATTTCTCCCCGGACTCGAATTTCCTCCTGCAGGGGAACCGGTTTTTTAAACCGGACTTCCAGCCTTGCGGTAACCGCCAGAATTCCCCGGAACATCAAAACCTGGGCCATGGCCTCGTCCAGGAGGGTACTCACAATCCCCCCGTGGGCAATTCCAGGATAGCCCTGATAATGGTCGGGCAGGCAGGTTTCAGCCTTGGCCAGGCCCCCGTTATAGGTAAAGGATAGCTGCAGGCCCTCCCTGTTCAGCGGGCCGCATCCAAAACACTTTTCCGGATTTTCCGGTTTCACTATAGCATTCCCCTTTCCCTGCCCCATATTATAACACAGGAACAGAGTTTTTGCAGAAAAAAGGCCCCCACCATCGGGCAGGGGCCGGGTCTTTCTATCTACAAAAAGAGGGGCACGAACACCAGGGAAACAATTGTCATAAGCTTGATCAATATATTCAGGGAAGGTCCGGAGGTATCCTTGAATGGATCACCTACCGTATCCCCAACGACCGAGGCTGCATGGGTTTCGGTTCCCTTTCCACCGAATTCCCCACCTTCAATATATTTCTTGGCATTATCCCAGGCCCCCCCGGCATTGGCCATCATAACTGCCATTAATACCCCCGAGGAGAGGGCACCTGCCAGCAGGCCACCCAGGGCTTCTATGCTCCAGATACCAATCAATATCGGGGCCAGGACAGCCAGTAATCCAGGGATCACCATTTCCCGGAGGGCAGCCTTGGCACTGATATCAACACAGCGGGCATAATCAGGTCGGCTGGTTCCCTCCATAATCCCGGGATCCTCTTTGAACTGGCGCCGGACTTCTTCAATCATTTCAAAGGCGGCCTTCCCCACCGACTGCAGGGTAATCGAGGTAAAAAGGAAGGGCAGGCCTGCTCCCAGGAACAATCCAGCAATGACCTGGGGCCGCATTAAATCTATTAATTCCAGTCCCGCAGCCTGAGTAAAGGCCGAAAAAAGGGCCAGGGCAGTTAAAGCCGCGGAACCTATGGCAAAACCCTTGCCAATTGCAGCAGTGGTGTTGCCCACCGCATCCAGCTTATCGGTTCTTTCCCGAACCTTCGGTCCCAGATTGGCCATTTCGGCCAGGCCCCCGGCATTATCCGCAATAGGTCCATAAGCATCAACCGCAACAGTCATTCCCACTGTAGAGAGCATCCCTACAGCAGCCAGGGCTATACCATAAAGACCTCCTGCTGCATCCCCCAGGGCATTCTGCCCCTGGGCATAGGCAATTATTATGGCCAGGGCAATCAGGATAATGGGGATAGCGGTGCTCTGCA
>PWFS01000249.1 GCA_003554145.1 Halobacteroidaceae bacterium
CAGTAGGGCTGGAAAAGGGTTGGGGGAATAAGATGGGACAGCCAGCCCCAGGGCCATAATTTTTGCGGAGGCAGGGTCAACTGCAGGATATGAGCATATTCATGGGCAATCACCAGCCGCAACCAGCTCTCAAAATCACCAAAACCCCGCTCCAAATCCACCGAACCAAGGTAAATCCCAATTCTCCGGTCCCAGGCAACACTGGCCCATCCCGCCCCGGTATCTCTTTTATCATAAAGAATCAGTTCCGTCCTTTTTTCCGGTTCATAATCGAGGAAGGTGGTCAATTCCTGATGAATCTCCTCGGCAATTACCGCTGCCTGATTGGCCTGACTTTCCCGTCCGGCCTGGAAATATACCCGGAAATGTTCAGTTTCCAGCTGCTGCCAGTCGAAAAAAAGACCGGATTGAACCGGTTGCACTATAAGCAAAATTAAAATAAAACTTAAACCGATAGACTTGAGCATAACCCCCATTCTCCTTCCCTTTACAAAAGATTAAGCAAGTGTTATACTCTAAAGTGAGGCTTAGCGGAGCGTAGCGCAGCTTGGAAGCGCGCTGTCTTCGGGAGGCAGAGGTCCCGGGTTCAAATCCCGGCGCTCCGACCATTTTATTTGCCAGCCCCGGCCCCAAGTGGGACCGGGGTTTTTCTTTTTCTAATCCCGGGCTAACCAGGGTCGATTGGTGCCAAAACGGCTTTTCAGACTGGCCCCCAGGGCCACCATATACAACAGGGCCATGACCACCAGGTGTAAGGGGCCCCCGATCAGGGGGATCACCCGGATTATTAACAGGAGGAAAAAAATACCCAGGAGCCCCAGCACTGCCTGTCCCATAATTTTCTGCTCGGAACGGCCCATTTTTTCCATTAACCACTGGCCCAGCAGATAATATAAACTAACCTGCCCCAATAGAATGGCCAGATAGTAACCTACCAGGATTAAAAGCGCCAGGGGAATACCCAGAATGGTAATCAAAAAGAAGATTACCACCGGGAGCAGGAGAATGAAAGCCAGAAAACCTATCAAAATTGACAGGCCCCATTCCTGCTTCATTGTGGCTGCAGTCCCCCGGACATTGGTAGCAAAGAGAAAAGTAATCAGGAGGGTAAATAGCAACCGATAGAAAAAAATGAAAACTGAACCCCAGGCAGAAATGGCCGGAGGCGGGTGAAAAAAGGGAAAACCCAGTCGAAATGGACCGGTAATATCCAGGGTTCGAAATTCACCCCCCAGATGAACCTGCCTTTCGCCAACAAGGGTGCCCCCCACACGGACAATATTGCCACTGATGCGGGAGCCTTCCAGGAGATTAATTGATCCTCCTACGCTGATCAAATCCCCTGTAATCTGACCCTGCACCACAGTCTCTCCTCCCAGGGATACCAGGTCTCCCTGTAAAACCCCCTGAACTTCTGCTCTGCCTCCAAACACAACCAGTCCCCCGGATACAGTTTCCTCCGGGCCAATTAATCTGCTGCCTCCAAACATGACTCCTCCCTCAGCCTGAACCACTCCAGAGAAAAAAATAAGCATAAGGGATAAAAAAAGGATAGCTCTTGACAGGTAGACCTCCCCCTTTCTTCTATTAGTTTAGACTTTATCCTTGATTTTGTAAAGATTTATTTGGAAGGGTTACCCCCCTCTTCGGGAAAACGATCCAGGCCTCTAAACATAAGATAGAACAGGATGGTGGAGAACGTATAAAAGATGGCGGCCACCTGGAAAACAAGCTGATAACTGAAACTGGCTATGAGCAAACCACTGATGGGACCACAAATTGTCCACCCCAGTTGAAAAACAAGCTGATGCAGGCTGGTAGCCGTTCCCTTCATTTCATCCGATACATTTTCCATCATTAAATTCAGGGTTATAGGGTTAGCCGAGTTCATCAAACCTCCCCGGATCAAAAAAGCCAGCAGGGCCAGCAATAGCAGGTGGGTATTACCCAGGATCAGGAGAAAAATAATGGATCCACCCTGCAGGGCACAAATGGCAGGAACCCGTCCGGTCCTCTGGGCCAGGGGGGGACCCACCAGCATGGCCAGGGCCATGGCGGCCTGCCCTCCCGCCATAATGGTCCCGATTCTGCCGGTCGAAAGCCCAAAAACATGGGCGAAATAAAGGTTAAAATAGGGGACAATCAGGCCTGCTCCCAGACCCAGAAGCAGAGACGCCAGGACAAATTTGCCAATTGTTTTCTTTTCCGGGCTTTCCTTCAGGCGGCGGGCAAAACCGTAATCTCCTGCTTTCCTGGCCCGCTCTTTTTCCCTAATACCGGCGAGAGGTAAAAGAGCTATAATGGATAAAACCCCTGCCAGGGAAAGGGTTATTTGCTTGCTGAGAACTGGAGCCAGACCCATAAGTATTTCAAAATAATCAGCCAGCCAGCCTCCGAAAACACTGCCCAGCATGGTGGAAAACATCATCAGGGACCAGCTCAGGCTGAAGAGATGCATCCGCTCCCGGGGTCCTGAATTCTCAGCAATAAAAGGGGGGTTGGTAACCATAAAAATGGACTGCCCCAGCCCAAAGGCAAAAGAAAATGCCAGGAGGGGAATACTGGCCTGCACAATGGATACCCCAATCAGACCCATCCCTACCAGGAGCACCCCTCCGGCCATAACCAGTTTTCTTCCTTTTTTATCACTGACAATCCCTGCAGGAATCAGAACCAGGACAGCAGCAAGAGCCTTTAAAGAAACGGTCTGGCCCACAAAAGCTTCGGTATATCCCAGATCCCGCAGGTATAAATTGAATATGACCATATGCACTCCCCGGGCCCCAGCCGAAAGACAGAGGGCCAGGAACATCCTCTTAATTCCGGGACTGGCCTGACCCAGGGAATCAATATATTGCCGGACCACCACTTAACTTCCTTTCCCTATTGCAGCCTTTTCTTAATTTCCTTTCCTATGATCCAGCCCGACACCGATGCCTGCATCAAACCCCGGGTTATTCCTGCTCCATCCCCTCCTGCAAACAGGTTCTTGACCCGGGTTTCCAGGAGAGGAGACACCTCAATACAGGAGGAATAGAATTTAACTTCTACGCCATACAGCAGGGTATTACGGGAGTATATTCCCGGAGACATTTTGTCCAGGGCCTGCAGCATTTCAATTACGGAGGTTAAATGCCGGTAGGGCAGAACCAGGCTCAGATCACCCGGCGTGGCCTCGGTTAAGGTGGGCTCAACCTGCCCCCGGCGGATGCGCTCTGAGGTAGAGCGTCTCCCGGCCAGAAGATCACCTAACCTCTGAACCAGCACTCCTCCCCCCAGCAGATTGGCCAGGCGGGCAATATATCGTCCATATTTAATGGGCTCTTTAAAAGGCTCGGTAAAGCTCTTGCTGACCAGCAGGGCAAAATTGGTGTTTTTAGTCTTATAATCGGAATGACTGTGTCCATTTACGGTTATTAAGCCCTGATTATTCTCCTGCACCACTTCCCCGTTGGGACACATACAGAAGGTTCGCACCCGGTCATCAAAGGTCTGGGAGTAATAAATCAGTTTGGGCTCATAAATATCCCGGGTAATATC
>PWFS01000144.1 GCA_003554145.1 Halobacteroidaceae bacterium
AACCAGTACTGGCTTGAAGGTGGAGGCATATTTCCTTCCGAAGGAGTATAAAAAAGGCGTTCGAGTTTCGAGCGAAGATATGGAAGCAATAAATATTACTAAACACACTATTCAACCCAGGCAAAATTACACTATCAAGCCTCAGGTTGAGAGGCATGCTGTTCCTAATAAGTTGGATTTCTTTGAAGAGGAACAACAATTGGTTGAATTAGTGGAATCGGGAAGTAATTTTTGAGTCGTCCCTAAGGTCAGATTAACTACCTGTCCTGAACGAATTAGTGGTCCCATTTCATTGTCCCACGAACCGGGGTTTAAGAGATAGGCAATGGCAAATACTAATCACAATATTACCTGGAAAAAAATTTGAATGATTAAGCTAAATTTAACTATACCCATATTGAATAGAACCGTAGGGCGAGGAAGAAATTAACTCATAGTAAAGCCTCATTGGAAAGTGTATCTGCTTTAAGTAAAATAAAAACGGTTATTGCCCGGAGATTGTCTTACAGATTGCTTTTTCAGGCCCAACTGTTCCTATTTCCCCCAATTCTCTCGGGGGAATTCGCCCAAATGATTATTTCAGCAGGCCGTAGTTTGAATGGGGCCATGGGGTGGGTTGCTTCAATTCCAGGAATGGCCCCCAAGAATGGTCATCATTGTGGGTCTACCAATAAATCATTTAATCTGCCAGGTTAAAAAGAAATCTCCCTTGTGATTATCTCCAATAGCCACCACCCTGTAGCTGTCTGATTTTTTGATATTAACTACGGTATTATCTTCGATGTTAAAGACCTCTTCCCCATTTTTGTTTTCCAATCGGATATTAAGGGAGTCTTTATTGCTATTCACCTCCAGATTGAAAGTGAGGGTGTCCCCTTTTTCCAAATTTAGGTTGCGGAAGTAGTTTCCGTTAAACCTTTCGTATCGTCCTTTCATGTATGTTTCGCTTGTCTCTATCCCCCCCCGGAGGATGGTGTAAGATCCCCCAGATTTGCATCCTGCCGTGAAGCCTCCTAATATAAGAACTGCCATAAACAAATAAACCACAAACTTTAACTTTAATTTCATTATAATCCTCCTCTGCAGTTTTTTAACACGAATATTCTCCATTAGTTAATTCTAAGGAACCGGTGTACTCGTATTTCAGGAAAACTGGTTCAAGGCCCAGATTACGTATTTTGTCCAGCAAACCGTACAACTCCGATACATCATCAATGTTTCCGCAAACCATAGTGGCTGTCATTCCCAGCTGTATGATATCTAAGTTGTTAAACCAGGAAGACCATTCTGTGTTCAACAGAACTTTGAATTTGATTTCCACGTATCTCATTGTTAAATGCGCCTCCCGGTTTTTTAAACGTGTTTCTTGAAAACCTTGTCCAGCCACAGGAACACCACTTGCTGCATCCTGGAGTGATTGTCCAGCATGCAGTGGTCATGGCAGCCATCCTTTTCCAGGGAAAATACGTGCATTTCCTTTTTCTTAGAAGAGATGCTTTCATGAAACTCCCGGGTTTGTTTGAGCATCTCTTCCCCTTCGCCCTTTCCTACCATGGATAAAGCGGGGCAGGAAATTTTGTGCATATCGTCAACGATGCTGAATTTTGCCCAGTCCTGCTGTGCCTCTTCTGATATAAGCCAGTCGTAGAGAGACATGTCGGCTAAACCAGTGGTCCATAGGCCATACTCCATGTAGGCTTTGATTAGCGGCTTACGGTTTAGTTTTTTATTTAAGGCAAATTTTAGAATGGGGCGGGGAATACGATTGATAATGGGGTCCAGTAATGCTTTAGCCACCCGGTGGTAATCGATCATGGGGTTATTGGCGATTACTGCCTGAACCCGCTTTTCATGGATGGTAACACGGGGAGCTACATAGCCGCCACCGCTGAATCCCATGAGTGCTATCCGTTCGTCTACTCCCGGCAGGGTTTCCAGGTAATCAAAGGCGGCTTTAAAAGGCACTTCGTAATCAGGCCTCTTTACCTGTCGAGAATTGGTGTGCACCGCATTACGATGGCCCGGATAGGAAAAAGTAAAAAAGTTGTAACCGCGTTTTATCGCTGCCAATCCGATAATGAAGAAATCTTCTTCGATGGTGTCATCATTGCCGCCTGCGACAAAGAGGGTGGGGCGCTTTGTTTCGCTTTCATCAGGCCGCCAGAAGTAACCGGGGAGTTTTGTTCCTTCAAAGGGAACCTCAATAATCTGTACCGGCGGATCATAAAGGGGGCAGGCCTTGTGAAATGCCGAAACGCTTTTCCCCCATAATTCATTATAGCGGGAGTGCGATGGCACGCATCCGTACTCTGCCGCCCGATAGTAATTGGATGCTCTCTGAAAAGTTTCCCTGGCACCGACAGTATCTCCCCTGGCAAGTGATTCATCCCCTTGAGCCTCAACCCGCTCTGCCAGATCTGCCCATTCTTTAGGCCAGCTTTCCGCATCCTTTTCATTTATGCGCTGAGCAACATAGAGACATTCACCTATCTCTGCGGCCTTTACATTCATATAGGCCAGTGTCCGCTGTAACATCCAATCGGCCTCGTGCCCCTTAAATACTCTCATGGCGCGGGGAGCGCGTGCGGCTCCTAAGTCTTGTTTTTTTGACATATGTTTTACCTCCCTTTTTTGATTATCCTGTTTAACTGTTAATTGTATTTTACTTTTTTCAGGAAGGGGCGAGACCACCCTGGAGGGTGGTTTCGGGTGGGGGTTAAGGGTGGTTTCCGACTTTATGGCCATGAAAGTAAAAAAGTTTCTTTGAATATTTCCCGCGTCTAATGTAAACTTATAGTTAACCAACAAATTACAAGCCTATACAGTTGATACTCTTACCACCGGAGGCATGATTATTTCTATGTCAAAGGCAGGTTGATTTTGTAATGAAAATAGATATACCGATTATAAGTTCGAAAATAAAAAAACCAGTTTCCCCTTCTAACCTGGTTAAAAGAAACAGGTTGCTTGAAGAACTGGATAAGGGTTTATTCCGGGAAGATGGTCAGGTGTTTGATCGTAGGTTAACCCTGGTTTCCGCCCCTGCAGGGTACGGCAAAACTAATTTGGTAGAAAACTGGCTGGCGGACAGGGAGCGGGTGGCCTGGCTTTTCCTGGATGAAGGGGAAGACGATCCGATGCGTTTCTGGTTTTATCTTGTTTCTGCCCTACAGAAGACAGAGCAGGGGATTGGAAGTGCCAGTCTTTCGGTTTTAAGCTCTCCTCCTTTTGCCTTGAGTGAGGGAGATCAATCCTCGTTTTTTGGCAAAGAAGCTCTGACCTTTTTGCTCAACGAATTATTTGAACTGGAAAAACCCCTTCTGCTGGTTCTCGATGGGTATCATTATATTCAGGATGAACGGATTCACCGGGGCATTACCTTCCTGGTGGAAAACATGCCTTCATCTTTCCACTTGGTATTAATTACCCGCTCGGATCCCCCTGTAGCTCTGGCCCGCTGGCAAATCAGAGGGTGGATGAACCAGTTTCGTCAAAACGATCTGCGCTTCACCCCCGGCGAAGCGGAAATGTATTTTAAACGAATCCACCACCTGGACCTTTCCGAGGAAGAGGTAACATCCCTAGTAAAGCGCACTGAGGGTTGGGTTAGCGGGTTGCAGATAGCCGCCATATCTCTCGCCGAGAAAGAGCCGGGGGATAAAGAAGAGTTTATCCGAAATTTATCCGGTAACCAGCGCTACCTGGGGGAATACCTTACTGGAGAAATTGTAAATCGGCAATCGCCTTGCCTGCAGGAATTTCTTTATAAAACATCTATACTTCCTTTTCTTTCCCCGTCCCTGTGCCGGGAAGTATCCGGTCGGGAAGATTCCGGGGAATTGCTCAAGGAGTTGGAAAACCTCAACCTGTTTATTTCTCGCCAGGAAGATAAAGGATACTGGTACCGTTATCATTCCCTCTTCAAAGAATTGTTGCAATACTGCCTGCAGGAAAATTGGGGAAAAGAAGTCCCCGACCTCCATAACAGGGCCAGCCGCTGGTTTGAAAAAAACGGTTATATTCCCCTGGCTATTGAACATGCCCTTAAAGCCGGCAATTTCACTCAGGCGGTGAGGCTTATGGATGGTCATGCCGAAAACCTTTTTAACAGCGGTGAACAAAAGAATCTTTTTAAATGGACGAAAGAGATACCGGGGGAATATTTGCAAGAACACCCCCAGTTGCGTATTTTTGAGAGTATGATACTGTATCTTTCAGGGAAAATACGCGAGGCCAAAGAAATCATGGATGACGTAAGGATTTACCTTGAGGGTCATGGACAACTAAGCGAGGAATTTTCTTCCCAGGAAAGAGACAATATCAAACCGGAATTGAAGGGCATGTATTTTGCCATGCAGTCATTTTTACATCTATTTTCTGGTGAATACACCGGCATGGCAGAAAATTCCCGCCTGGCCCTAAAGTTGCTGCCAGAACATAAAACGCTCTGGCGAAGCGGCGTTTCCATTATCTCCGGTGATGTATGGGCCATAAGCGGAGAGCTGAATTCAGCAGAAGATGCTTATATGCAAGCCCTGGCTACGTGCCAAAGGTCAGAAGATCACTACTTTACTCTCATGGCCGGATTCAAGTTGCTCCGAGTTTGGTTTTATCAGGGAAAATTTACCGAAGCGGAACGCCTCTGCAGGGAGCTGCTGAAAGAGGCAGAAGTAAGTGGTTTTGCCAAAACGGCACGGGCCGGGAGTATTATGGTCCTGCAGGGAATGATAGCTTGTGAGAGAAATCAGCTGGAAGAAGCATTGAACTATGCAAAAACAGGACTTTCCCTTATAGAGAAAAATAACTATATGATGCTGGGCTGGGCTAATGCCTGTCTGTCCCGGGTTTATCTCACACGGGGGGAGTTGGATGCTGCTGCGGAATGCCTGGACAGGACAGAAAACTATGGGCGGGTTGGGGAGATCCCCTATGTAGAAAACCTGGCGGCTACCGGGAAAGCCCGTCTTTGGCTAATACGTGGCAAAAAAGACCCAATCTGGATTGAAGAGGCCTATCAGCTACTGATGAAAAGATTACCGTTTACGGGAGATGAAAAAGTAAGCAACCGGGAGGATAAAGTGGAGCAAATTCAGTTTTTCCGCCTTGATGAATATCAGGCATTGGTCAGGGTCCTGCTGGCCCGGGGGCATGGAGATAAAGCCGAGCAAATCCTGCGCCAATTGGAAGCCATAGCCAACAACGGAGGTGCTTTTTATCTGGCAATGGAGGCACGTTTGCTCCTTGCTTTGGCCAGGGTTTCCGGAAAGGAAGACGGCGAAAAAGAAGAAAAAGAGGCTTTGGAAATTTTAAGACAAGCCTTTCATGAGGCAGGGCCCCGGGCTAGGGAGGAGGGCTGGGTACGAATTTTCGTAGATGAAGGCCCCCCTTTGGCCAGGCTCCTTTACCATGCTGCCGAAGAAGATATTTCCCCCGAATTCATCGGTTCACTGCTGGCGCAATTTCCTGCTGAATCAATACCGGGTAGCCAGGAGGGCTTGGTAGAACCCTTAAGTAAAAGGGAGTTGGAAATACTGCAGCTTATTGCCGATGGTCTTTCCAACCAGGATATCGCCTCCCGTCTCTATCTTTCCCTGAACACAGTCAAATGGCATGTTAAAAACATTTATGGCAAGCTGGGTGTGGGAAATCGGGTAGCTTCGCTAGCCCGGGCCAGATCATTGAATTTGGTCAGGTGATATGTGCCTAAGCGTCAATTACTCCCCACTTTGATTTTTAACGGGCCTTTTGCATCTATCCGGTAGGGTATCTGATTAGGGGAGTAACTGGTCTAATTTCTCCTGGTCCTTTAAATCAATGTTGGGTAGTTTTTCAAAAAGAAAGGTTAGATAATCTTATTCTACCGATATATTACGTTTTGAATCTTCACCCCCCGTTTCTGCAAAAAATCTTTAATCAAGATCCGATCATCATAAAATTCCTAAATAAAACTAATATATTCATCGATGAGGGTGTTCCCTTTCTTTAATAATCGGGCAATCAGTCCCTTGGGAACATTGAAGAAATAAAGTATAAGCACACTTTCGAACGTATCTAGGTAATTATGTATAGATATAGGTGTGCGCTCGAAATAGTTTTGGAAATTAGGTAAAACAGCCAAACTGGTATGATGGCTGTATTATCTATAACTTTACTGAAGATAAAGTCCACATTATAGATCTAGATCTCTATAACAAGGGATCTTTTAATAATTCCAGGGGGAGAATGTATGGCTCAAGCCGTTTTATGTCCCCTGAAGAATTCAGGCAGGGAGAAACTTTAGATCAGCTTTCGTATCTACAAACATTTTTGCAATTTTGAATCCAGTGTTGCCCTTGAGATACTGGGCATGGTACCCACATCCATGTCGATATATGCAAAAACAATGGAGCCCGGGAAAAGCAAAAAAGGGCTAAGAAGGCTTCCCGATAAAGCTATTGGGAATTTTGGAAAGGTATTGAAAAAAAAACCTTTAACAAAATTATCAGGCAGGAAGGAAGATCCCTTATGTTACTTAACCTATTGAAAAAAAGGTGCAGTGTAAGGAAATTTTCGGGCAAAGAGGTTTCTGAAGAAATCATTGATTATATTCTTGAAGCGGGAAGGTTATCCCCGTCGGGGGGAAATGAACAGCCCTGGAAATTTGTTGTAATTAAGGATAAAGGCATAAAAAAGAAAGTTTCCCAAATTGCTTACAACCAGACATGGATAGAAAATGCGGATTTTTTAATTGTTTTAATAACCAGGATTGTTACTGACGAAGAAGGCGGGAGAGATATCCAGAAGGCAAGATTTCCGGAAATTGAAGCTGAAATTGAATCTATGGATAAAGACCTTTATAGTAAATTAAACCAGGAGGAGCATCAGACCAAGATTCCTGGTACTCATATGGTTTTGGCTGCTTTAGAACATGGAATTGGTTCAACCTGGATTTCTTACTTTAAAGTTAATGAATTATCAAAGTTACTGGGTTTACCTGAGGAATATCTGCCCTCGGAAATAATTGCCTTTGGTTATCCTAAAACGGAAATGAAAGCAACAAAAAAGAAGAAAAAAGATGAAGTGGTTTTTTACAACAATTTTTTTTAGAAAAAACCATATTGAGGGTTTCAACCGGTGAAGAGAAAAGATTAGGGATTGGAATTGGGTAAGTAATAAAACCTACTAAACCTTGCTATTTCTTTTTCCCCCAAACAAGTTCAAAAGGTGGTAATTTGATGCTGGAAAAAACATTTGGGAGCAAAAAGGAAAATGTAGTTTATGAAAAACGTATTGGAGCATACGGGATTGGTTTCGGTGTCGATGGCAAGGTGCCTGTTGCCATGACCCACTTATATAACGGGCAAAAAGGATATTTTCTTCTTGGTGGCGGAATTGCTGATGAGGAAAATCATGCTGATTGCATAAAAAGAGAGTGTTTGGAGAAAGCGGGACTTAGTGTAACTCCTAAAGATTTAATCTGTAAGGGTGAATATTTTCGCTTTATTGAACGAACTAAGACTAATTTCCATGGGATCGGCTATTTTTTTTATATGGAAATAAATGAAGTGGTATCAACCCCTACAGAACCAGATCACTTTTTAGCCTGGCTTACTATCGATGAAATCAGGGAGAAATTATTTTTACCGGCCCAAATCTGGGCTGTTGAAGAAATTTATAAAAAGAGGTTTCGATAAGAAAAATAACAAGGTTTGTAATAAAAATAATGAGGGTTCTGCATTTCTTGTTGTAAAGACATATTGTGACCAAAATAATAGGTATTCCAACATCGGGAAACAAACCCTTGTCTGTAAAAAGCAAGTCTGGGGTTTCCTGCGAAAAGAAAACTGGGCCCGGAGAATTCAGGCCCAGTTCTTTGGTTTCTCTTATTTCCCTCCAATTTTCACCTGCATATTTGTTATATCCAGTTCTCCCTTAAATTTATGTCCGTTAATTTCAATATGGGAAAGCCGGAAAACCCCTTCACTTGTAAACTGGCCATCTCCATCTAAATCAACCAGAATATACCCGAAAGCAGGGTTGATAAAAGTGTTACACCCCAGGTCGGCTAAGAGGATTTCCTTTTCTCCAACCTCTTCAAAGTTAACAACTCCCCTGTATCCCTGGTGGGGAAGAGCATAAAAACCAGACCACCCGTTATCCCAGACGTAGGTTTCGAAATGGTAAGGGGCCTGATAGTCTTCCCCAAGCCGTATCAAAGTATCCGCTCCCATTCCAGCCAGTTTCTGGTTCGAAACATCAACCAGGATTTCCAGGTGAAGGGTTTGAGCGGGCTGGCTTTCTTCATCAAAAGGAGCAAGGTGAATATGCTGGGGCAGACGGAATTATCCTTCGTTCAGTGTAACCATAAAAAGCCATCTGTACCAATAAAAAGCTTTAAAAGGCCATTGCTCCTTCAACGGGATCAAAACTTTTTTCGGAAAGCTGTTCCCTGGTTTTGAGTTAAAAATAGTGATAAAAACCTCGGGAAAATCCGTTTCCAGTTCAACTACTTCCAGGTTAAATGGCTCATTGCCTAGCTTTCATCGTCTTTATCATCATTGTCCTTCGCTTCAGCGTGTTGAGCAATAACTTCTTTTATTTCATCCAAAAAACTATCGAAAACGGCATAACCCTGTTTTCTGAGGAGGAGTTCTCCATCGGGGGCAACCAGGAAAACTGTAGGTATAACCCGGACATTCCACTGCATTGCAGAAAGGGAACGAGGGTCATGGAGGACGGTAAATTCAATGGAATGTTCTTTAACAAAATTTTCTACCGTGCTTAAGCGGTCATCCAGGGAAATAGCTATAACCTTTAGATTGTTTTCTTTTAATAAATCCAGGTTTTCCTGGAAGTCCTTCATGGAAACAACGCATGAAGGGCACCACGTTGTCCAGACATCAAAAATGACATATTCCTTCTCCAGGAAATCTGTTGTTACAACCTCATTTCCTTCCAGGTCATTTAATTCAATTGGAGTTAATTGTTCTGCCATTGCAGATGAAGCAAAAAGCAAAAGCGCAAGTAAAAAACAGGTAAAAGATAATTTTCTAAGCATATTGTTCTACCTCCTTGGTTTTTTCTTTCTTCTTTTCTCCCAATCGCAATTTTACATGGGCACAGGAAGTGCATTCCAGGCACCTGATACACTCAGGGCTGTTTGGTTCCTCGTAAACCTTTATGTCAACCGGGCAAACTTCCCGGCAATTGTCGCATTTAAAACAACCCCCTGCTACCTCGAGCCGGGCATAACTAATAGGATTGAACAGGGAGTAAGTGGCTCCCAGGGGACAGAGAAATCTGCAAAAGGGCCTTTTTATAAAGAAAAAGGATGCAAGAGTTATCCCGGTAATTCCCAGTTTTACGTAAAAAAGGGTTCCAATTAAATCCCGCAGACTTTGATCCATAATAATTAAGGGTATCCCGGCCTGAATTGTTCCCACAAAACAAAGCTTTGAGAACCAGGGTTCTCCACTGAGAAAGGGAATAATAAGGACAAGACTTAAAAGGATCAGGTACTTTAAATACCGAAGGGGCCGGTAATTTACTCTTATTTTTTTGACTTTTACTTTATACATTAACTCCTGAAGCCAGCCAATAGGGCATATCCAGCCGCAAACCATTCGCCCAACAAGGGCTCCGATTAAAAGGAAAAACCCCAGGAGAAAAAAAGGTATCCTTCGCAGGACCATGAAGTGCTGAAGACTCCCCAAAGGACAGGCTCCGCCGGCAATTGGACAGGCATAGCAATTCAAGCCGGGAACGGGGCAGTACTCATAGGAGAAAAGGTAATTGGAGTTGTAAAATAAAAGGGCACCGATCTGAAAAAAAGCTCGGAATCTAACCATTGACCGAATCCCCTGTTATTCAATGCCCAAGCAGGATAAACAGAGCATCCGGGCGTTTAAGAAGATATTCCAGTTTTCGTTCAAATAAATTCCCGTTATTAAAAAAATTAACCCCAAAAGCAATAACAAGCGGTAAAATTTCATAGGAAACCCTCCCTTTAACCTGACACCGAAAGATTCGATTTTTCCTTTGCAAGTTCCTGCAATGTGAAAAATATAATTAATCCTACCTTTTAATAGGGATAGTTCCCCCCTTTTTTGGGGAGGGAATTTTTAAGAAGGTTTTAACAGGCAAAAGTCTTTGAAGGAATAAAAAAGGGACAAAGAAAGTTTAGTTTATCGGAATTTTGAAAGGGAAATATTTTTGTCAACTTTTTGGTTTGGAGAGTTGAAAAAAATGGATCGGATAAACTTAAACTTGGGTATCATTTTTGCCCTTGTTTTTTGAGTGCTTCAGGGGCGGAGGCCAATTAAATTGGATCCTTTTTACCTTACTCTGAAAAATGGGAGGTTACTACCTACGAAATAGAATACGGAGCATATATAATGACCCTTGAGCAAATGGTTTGGGGAAACCTGGCTCATTCACAAAAACAATTTTTCAAAATACATCTAAGCCGTCTTACAATGAAAAAACCCTATAAAGGTTAAATCATATAATTAATAACTCCTCCGTTTAAAAATAACCGGAGGAGTTTTTTAAAGGTGGATGTTTTTCATTTTGTTTTGATCACGTTTTTTTTATAGCCGTTTCTTCAGGAACTATATAAAGTTGGATTAGGAGTCTTTCTCTGGTTAGGAAGAGAGTTTTAAGCTGAATAGGATGCAGCATAAAGATCGCGGTAAATTTGGGAGGTTTGTAAAAGTTGAATGTGGGTTCCCTTATCCTGGATTTTTCCGTCTTTCAGGACCACAATCTGATCAGCGTTTTCCACCGTGGAAAGGCGGTGAGCGATAATCAGGGCAGTTTTTCCCTGCATAAGAGTTTCCAGCCCCTTTTGTACAAGAACTTCAGATTCGCTGTCCAGGGAAGAGGTTGCTTCGTCAAGAAGCAGTATAGGGGCATCTTTTAATAAAGCCCGGGCAATAGCTATTCTCTGGCGCTGTCCTCCGGAAAGCTGGGTTCCGCGCTCCCCAACCTGGGTATCATAACCATGGGGGAGACGGGAAATAAATTCGTGCGCATTGGCAGCGCGGGCTGCAGCCAGAATTTCCTCCGTTTCCGCCCCCGGTTTTCCAAGAGCGATGTTCTCACCCAGGGTGCCGTTGAATAAAAAGGGTTCCTGGGGCACAAAGGCGATCTGGTTGCGGATACTGGCCAGAGGAGTGGAGGATAGAGGCAGGCCGTTAATGATAATATCTCCTTCATCCGGGGGATAAAAGCCCAGCAAAAGGCGCATAATGGTTGATTTGCCGCTACCACTGGGCCCGACCAGTGCCTGTATACTCCCCCGGGGGATTTCCAGCTGGAAATCCTGGAGAACATTTTCTTGTCCAGGATATGCGAAAGATATTTTTTGTAGGGCAACAGCGGGTTTTTGAGAGGGACGGGGTTGATTTTTAAGGTGAGAATAGATGCGGGGTTCGCTGGGTAAATCGAGAATTTCCAGGACTCGTTCAGCTCCTGCAAGAGAACTCTGCATCTGGGTAACCAGGGTTCCCAGGGCAGTAAAAAGGAAAGTGACGCTGTTAATCATCTGTACCACAAAGATCAAATCCCCGAAGGAGGCCAGGTCCTGCATGTAAAAAAAACCTCCGATTACCATTATCCCCGCAAATGTGAAAAAACCGGTAAAAGAATTAATGGCATTTAAGGAGGCGTTGTGCAAAACCCGGCGGCGGGAAGTCTTTAAAACTGATTGGTTCTTTTCACCGAAGGCTTTCTGCAGAATTGTTCCCAGATTAAAAACCCGGATAATAAATAGTCCTGCCAGCATGTCGCTTAGCTGCTCGGTAAGGCCTCCGAGCCCCTTTTGAACTTCCCGACTGCTGCGGCGGACCAGGCGGGCGAACGGGAAATTAATAAACGTTAGGACGACGGTTATAAACGTTGCGATCAGAGCAAGCTGCCAGTTTATTACTAAAATAATTGCCAGAGCGAGAATCCCGCCCAGGACAGCTTCCAAAAGCCTGAGCAGATTCGGCCCGTAAGCTCCTTCCGCGGCTTTTATGTCATTGGTGGACCGGGAGATCAGGTCGCCACTGTGGTGTTCCTGATGATAGCGGTAGGGGAGGGTCTGGGCCGAGCTGAAAACCTTCTGGCGCAGACTGGCGGTGGTGTTCTGGATTCCCTTCTCGAAGAGGTAATTGGTAACAGCATAATAGAGTGCCATAAAAGCCATTGCCAGAAAACCCAGGATTGTTGCTCGAATTAACGTTTCTCCATCACCGGCCAGAGCAGCATCAATACTGGTCCTTGCCCAAAGGGCTACTGCCAGGTTGCGTAGCAGGGAAGCCAGACTCCGGCCAAGGAGGCCGGTGTAATAAAGGGGGCGGGGATGGACCAGCCCCATTACCCGAAAAAAGGTTTTGGTTTTCATAGACATATCCTCCTTGGAAGGTTTTAACCCGCCTGGGTTTTTTCTTCTACCCGGAACTGGGTCTGGTAAAGATGGTAATAGGGACCTTCCCGTTCCAATAGTTCATTGTGGGTGCCGCTTTCAGCCACTTTTCCTCCAGATATGACGAGGATTCGGTCGGCGTTTTGAATGGTAGAAAGACGGTGGGCAATTATGATGGAGGTGCGGTTATGGGTGACCTGTTCCAGGGCTTTTTGAACTTTAGCTTCAGATTCGCCATCCAGGGAAGAGGTGGGTTCATCAAAAAGTAGAAGTTCTGCCTCCCGGAGAAGAGCCCGGGCCATTGTGATGCGTTGTTTCTGGCCCCCGGAAAGACGGGATCCCAGTTCCCCTACTGGAGTATCATAACCCTTTGGAAGCTGAGAAATAAAATGGTGGGCGTTGGCCGTTTGGGAAGCCTGAACAATTTCTTTTTGGGTGGCTTCAGGTTTCCCATAACCGATATTATCGGCTATACTGCCGGGGAAAAGGTATGGTTCCTGGGTTACCACAGCCAGGTTCTCCCTGAGATTTTTTAAATCCCAGCTATCCAGGGGATGCCCCAGGATCCGGATTGTTCCTTTTTGGGGTTTATAAAAACCGGCGACTAGTTTGAGAATGGTAGTTTTTCCGGCCCCGCTTGGTCCAACCAGGGCAATTTTTTCACCCTGGTAGACTGTAAAGTTTAGATCGGAAAGAATAGGTTCTTCATCATACCCAAAGGTGACGTTCTCAAAATTAAGGATTGACTGGGCATGGCCAGCGAAGGTGTTTGAGCCGGAAGGTTCAGGGGGAAGAGAAAGCACTTCATCAACACGTTTAACTGCGGCCAGCGTAGTCTGGGTGTGGCCCAGGAGCTGGGGGATCTGTTCCATGGGATTAGCCAGGAAGTTAAGGAGGTTAACAAAAGCCAAAAAAGCCCCGGCGGTGATTTGATTATTGATTATCAAAAATCCTCCATAGACTATACAGATTAAAAAAGGAGTAATATTGGCAAGGATGGCCACTGCAGTTAAAAAGCTTTTCTTGCGGCCGAGGTTAATACCTCGGGTGCGAGCTTTTTTTACCTGTTTGTTAAATTTTTCTCCCATCGTTTTTTCCAGGCCGAAAGCTTTATTGACTTCGATGCCAGAAAGACTGTCCTGGGCCAGGGTGTTAACCGCCCCCAGTTGATCCTGGAAATTCTTACTCTCCCGGTTCATGGCCATACCCAGGCGGCCACTTATAAAGCCCAGGATGGGAATTGCAGCAACACTTACCAGGGTTAGGGAGGGGCTTATAAAAAATATGTAAACCAGGGCCAAAAGAGCCATCATGGGGACAAAAATGCTGTTGGTCAGGTGTTGATTAAGGTATTCCCGGATTAGTTCCAGGTCAGTAGTCATCCTGGAAATAAATTCTCCGCTGTGCTTTTTCTGTAATTCGTTGATGGAAGTTTCGCTGATTTTTTTTGCCAGATCTGAACGGAGCCCGGCGATAGTTTTCTCTGCCAGCCAGCCTGCAGAGAATCTTTCCAGGAAAAAACCAAAGGTCATGCCTAGAGCGATGACCAGAAAAGAAATAATAGAGCTCTGCAGGATTTCGCTTTCCCCCGCCAGCATGGCATCGATAAGCTGGCGCAATTGATTGGTAAAGGCCAAAATCAAAAGGCTGGTAGCCGCAGTAGCTACAACCGCTAACAGCAGCCAGATTTTTTTCGTTCCGATTAAATAAAGAAAACGGAGAATACCTGCAGAGGCTTTTTCTTTGCCCGTAGGCATAAGCGACCCTCCTCTTAAAATATTAAAGCAAATATAAAAAAATAATTTGTAAAATGATTATATCACAAAAATAAAAATAGTCAATGAAAAAATAATAAAAATTAATATTAAAATTAAAAAGATTAAATATAGAGGTAAATTTCACGATTTTTCCAGGGTTCCCGGATGGAAAAAAGGGAAAGAGAGCAACAGCTGGCCCCTTTGTAATCTGGGAAAGTACTCCCAAGAACGACCAAAAAATCTTTTTTGATGTTGACAGGTTGAATTTGATGTAAACCAGCGTCGGGAATATGTCTGGGAGGCTCAACTACTTGCCATGGAAGAACAACCTCTTTTTTTGGAGGGAATTTTTAAGAACCCTTTAACAGGGCAAAAGTCTTTGAAGGAATAAAAAAGGGAACAAAGAAAGTTTAGTTTATCAGAATTTTGAAAAGGAAATATTTCTGTCAACTTTTTGGTTTGGGAAGAAGGGGAGAGTTTTGACAAATAGGCAAACTGGTATTCTGACTTCTACTCCCTGGAGAAAAGGGATAAAATAAAAAAACTCCCAAAACTATTTTTTTCTCGGGAAAAGAATAAAGGGGAGCGATCAGGAAAGTTCTTTTCTCTAGCAGCTTTTCAGGGAGAAACAGAAGAAGATGAAGAAGTTTTTTCCCAGTTTTACCTGGTTAACCCTGATTACGGAGAACTGGTTAAAAAGATGGAAAAAACTATTCCTGAGTTGATGGATTTTTTTGATGTTCCGGATGTGGCAATAGCCCTGATTGAGGCAAGGGAGGTAAAGTGGGAGCAAATTTTTGGATATGCTGACCTGGAAAATGACATTTCACTTGACTTAAGCCATGTATTAAGGGTTGGTTCCAATACAAAGCCTGTCCTTGCCTGGAGAGTAATGAGTTTAATTGAGATCGGAAAGGTTAACCTATCACCTGGTCTGGACATTTTGCTGCAGTGCTAGAAACGTTACTTATCCTGAGGTAACTGGATAGTCATTTTTATTTTTTAAGGAGGAGAGAAGAGAAAGGTGAGCTATAATGTAAAACTGGGTATCCTTTTAGGGAGTATAGGCCGTCTAATATTTCTGGGTGGAGAAGGGGGA
>PWFS01000177.1 GCA_003554145.1 Halobacteroidaceae bacterium
GAGGCAAAGCCAATCGTCGACGCGAAACGTTCGCTGCTGGCTTGCCCGAGACAGCGTCACCGATCGCTCTCATACCCGGCATGAGCTGTACACTATGAGAGGATCATCGCTGGCCAGGCACAGAACAAAAGTGCTGCGGTGCTAGGACTGCAGGAAACCCTAGGAAGATAATCCGGGCGTCGTTACGCTGAGGCAGATGGGGGTACTTTTGGGGGTACCTAGAAAGGTAATCTGCCGATGAAGGGCCCGTAAACAATAACTTAGCGAGGGACCTCGAATCCGTCCCGGGGAGCCATTTAAAACAATGACTTAGCCAACACCGGCAGACAGCCCAAAACGCATTAGTCAAAACTCCGAGTGCCGTAATACATCACTCAAAAGGACGGTGTTCGGTACTTCGGAGACTTGCTCATCCTTTAGCATACCGAGCACGGCGGCTTTCATCTCGAGGCGGGATGGACAGATCAACCAGCCGACATGGCCTGTCCCACCAAAATTTGAACAATTGTGTATAAATCGAACTGAGCGCCATAGGAATCCCCAGCCTTCAGGCCGAGGAGGATGTCAGTGACGTGGTACGAACGCCGTTGTCGATCCAGTCAACGCATCACTGGGATGCCCAGCGCCTGCGCCGCGTCGCACAGATCGCCATCGAACGCCGTCAGCATGAACGCGGCCGGTCTTCCCGCGCCGTCGAAAGCCCGCTCGGCTGCGGCCAGATGAACGCTGTCGTAGCCGCGCAGCCCAAATCGCTCCGCATGCTCACCAGCGCGCTGAACGAGCGCTTCGTCGACGGCGATCGTGTGCAACGCAGCCCAGTCCGTATCGAGCGCGCGAACCTGGCGCCTGCGCTCGTCTTCCGCGAGCCGCCCCATGCGCACCGCGCGCGCCAGCGCCGCCCGCATCTCCGCGTAAGCGATCAGATGCGTGCACGCCAGTGCCGCTGTCGAGACGGACTCGCATATTCCTGGCGAACCGTCCTCCGCCAGATAAAGCTTCAGCAGCGCCGAGGTGTCCAGATAAACGATCAATCGCCACGCACCCAGTCGACGAGTTCATTGGTGGTCCCGGCGGGCACCACGACCGGAGGCTCCGAGCCCGCAACCGGATTCCCGTTGCCCGCACGAACCCACGGCTGGGCGCGCAACCGCGCGACCGCATCCATCGCCGGTTCAGAACCGCCCGCATCCGGGCCCACGAGCCGGCCCACTGGCCTGCCATGCGAGGTTACAACGATCTCTTCGCCGGCCCGCGCGCGGCGCAGATATTCGGACAGATGGTCCTTGAGGTCGCGTACTGAGACTTCCATAGCGTTACCGCTCGAAATGTGGCCATGTCGGTCAATGATAGCCATTGTGCAGCCACCGCGCGCAAATCCGCAGCGTCGCAGCACGGATGGCTCCCGCCGGGCGGGCGAGTGCGTCAGCCTGGATCGGTCACTGCTACGAAATGTCAGTCGGTGGTGTTACGAAGGGCAGCCGACGACATTGCAGTGATGTCTCAGCGCGGCTTCGGGATGCAGGGCGAGGCGCGTGAACGCGAATGATCGAGGCAAAGGGCGCTTATGCGCGGCCAGTTACCTAACCCCAGTGAAGGGCTTACCACATCTCACACACTGACCCCCAAGTTCCACTGCGCATCACACAATCCGGTCCGCGTCGCTACCTCCGGTTGGTCGAGGGTTATCGAGATGCCGCCGGCAAGAACAAACAGCGTGTGGTGGCATTTTTTGAAACCCGGGTGTCCGGATGTCAAGAAGTCACGTCGTTAATTGTGGCACTTGGAGGGCCTTGGTTTCGGCCTCGGCGGGTTTAATGCCGCGTCATCCCTGGGTTGTTCGGCACAAATAGACCCGGTTGCCATGCAGCCTGGCGACCTTCTGGTACCCGAGGCTCAATATATTTTCCGAGAACCACTCGCTCTGTAGAAGGTTGCTATTCGGGAGGTCCTCGAGGATAAGGATCGGCAGGCAACGCCGAATCGTAGCAAGCGCTCCTGTCAGAGCCTCTTTCTCGTACCCTTCAACGTCAAGTTGCACAATGCCAACGCTCCGGTCGGCCGGAACGGCTTCGTCGATCGCAACGATGTCGACAGACTCTTTGCTATGGGCCTGGCAATCCTCACTGACGATACGCGACGCGCCACCGAGCGACCGCCCACCGGTTTCCGCGGTTTGAACAAACAGCCGTTGAGATTTGGCACCAAGCCCGGCCCGAGTCAGGCGCACATTCCTGATGTTGTTCATCTCAAGGGTCATGCGGGCGCACCGATAGTTTTCTCTGTTCGGTTCAAATGCCCATATCAGCGCATCGGAACCGACTGCCTGGGAGAGGGCGGGCAAGAAGTCACCGAAAAATGTGCCGGCATGAACAATGTCCCGCTCGCCGCAATTGGCCCTAAGGTATTCGACGGTCTTCGGCTCATAAACTTTTCCCGACAGGATCGCCTTTGCAGCGGGGCGATGAAACGATGAGGCCGGGACGCAGTAACCCCCATGCTGATTGTAGCCAGTGGCACATTTCAAAGCGGAGGGCTCACTCGCCCCCGCGGAAGCCCCTGAGGTTTTTGTGGCCGGCGCGGCAACCCGACGATACAAAGCGCGCGCCAGCAGCCGACCCGCCTTCGAAATAAATCCTCTGATGGATTCGCTCAATTCAGTGCTTCCTTGTCCGGCATCAGCCGAAGGCAATGGTGAACAGACAACCCGTCGTGGTAGTTTTTAGCGGGGAAATCGCAAGTTTATTGAAAGACACCCGGGACGAGGACATGGCGGGATTGGCGAGCGTTGGCAACTCGCGGATTCCAAGCATGTATGCACGAAGCTGCCGCGCTTCCCGCATGACGTACGTGATGAGAATACACTTTTATCGTCACGGTAGAAAATGCGGCATGGTAGAACCAAGACTTCCCTGGATACGGAATCAGGGAGTTCTGGCGGAATTCGTCCGGATTGCGGAAACTCTTACAAGCGCACGGCCTTATCAAAAACCTCCTGGACCAAACGACTTGCGGCCGCAGGCTCATCTTGTCCTGCGAGGTGCACTGCTTGATCATCTACTCTCAATCACCCAAACCAAGGAGCACGGCTTGACCATGCGTGTCATTAGTGCGGACGAAGTTGCAAGCCTGCTGACGTGGCCGGATCTAATTGATCGTATCGGTGCGATGTTTCGGGACGGCTGCATGTCACCGCCCCGCCACCATCATGCCGTCCAGCGACTGGACGGCGAAGCCACCATGCTGTTGATGCCAGCGTGGGAACATAACGGCTACCTCGGGGTGAAGGTGGTCAACGTTTTCCCACAGAACGCCGCCGCCGGGCTGCCAGCCATCGCCGGGCTATATCTACTGTCCGAGGGGCAACACGGGCGCCCGCTCGCCTGTATTGACGGCAGCGAACTCACCCGCCGTCGCACCGCCGCCGCCTCCGCCCTGGCCGCCCGGCATCTGGCGCGGGAGGACGCGAGCAGTCTCCTGGTGGTCGGTACCGGTAAACTCGCTCCCATGCTCCTCGAAGCC
>PWFS01000014.1 GCA_003554145.1 Halobacteroidaceae bacterium
ACGTTATGGCAGCTCTACGTAATGGTATTGATGCATTAGAAGCTGCTGCCGCTTTCCCTGAAGCAGTGTTAAAGGAAGAATTCTACAGAGATACTTTCTTGTTAGGGGATGAGGGCGCTCTGCGACAGAACTTCAATTTCAATTCATCTTTAGCTCCCTTTCGAGAAATACGCAATAACGTTGAGCATGTATTACGAGTGGACTTCATTGTAAGACCTGAAGGCATCCGCCATAGAAGCCGCACCTGTTTGTTGGTACCTGCAGGAGAAGATTCTAACGATGAATACATCGTAAGACAATTTGATTTGTTAGAAGACATCGTACTTACCCCTGACAGAACACGTGCTGTATTGAATGATGCGTTTGGTACGTACGGAGAGAAAACAGAGACGGTTTGGCATTGGATCAATAGAACCGAATTAGAAGAAGGGGACCCGGAAGAAGATGAACCAGATGAGTATGACTATTATTTAGATGGTAATGAATTGAAACTGTCTCCTTCTTTGGAGTCCAAACTCGAGTTTGAAGATTCCAGCAATTACCAAATCATTTATACCATAATAGAAGACGGCGGTGAATATACCGTCGACGGTGCTGTGCGGTTGTATTATAGTACCGTTGTAGATATAGGTAGTATGAATGAAGATGAGCTACGGGATTACTTTGAACAATATAGAGAATGGAAAGAAGAAGCCGAATGGGCCAAAGATGACGTAGTGAAAGCTTCAATGATTGAAGATAAACATTTTGGAACTTACCCAACTATATATGCACCTGACAGTACCCACAGAGCTCCTATTGAATTGACGTTCCTTACATCAGCCACAGAAGAAGGAGCTCAAGCAGGATCAGGTAATATATTCATTCGACCTGAATTCCAAGGCATCCAGGTGGATTTTATTCCACCCACTATTCCTTACAGAGGTATGACTGAAGACGATGAGCCAGTACCTTGTGATGTAAAAGTGTATGCGATGCCACGTAAGTTAGATTTGATGTTAGATGACGACTTTTCTATATTCAACTTAACACAAGATAACATCAAAATCGACCTTCGATACCGCGTTGATGCTGACACTGAATTTCAGGTTGCAGTGGATCAAGAAATTCTCGATTTGGATGATGAGAGCTAAACATGGCAGATAATCCTCTAACAACACCTTCAGAAGATAAAACAATCCCTTACTTCACAGGGGTAGGAGATAGAAGAGAAGTAGTTCGCACACACAAAGACTTCAACCCCGAGTTTCCTATAGAACCCAAATACCATTATCTTCATAGTCTGTTAGAGGAGAATCCTTTCTACAGGGAGATGTTGGAAGCCTTTACTGAAGAGATTGAGAAAATCATTGAAGATCGTATACACCATAAGGCTATAAGGTACAGTTCTGAGTACTTCACAGACATGGGCTCATTTGATGATCAAATGAGAAACATAGGTCAATTGCTGAACCACGACCCTGATTACTACCTGACCCCTTACATGTTTGACGTCACTCGTAGAGAAATAGAGTGGAAAAAGTATGATACGGAATCAACACACTTCATGCACCGCTTTCGTAATTCCTATATGGCTTACAAGTTTTTGTTCAATCGTATTTGGCGCCATGGAGGTATCTATCTCGAGATTTATTACCCGGAAGGACAGGGGCGCGGTGTTCTCAATGAGTTTACTGACAAAGCTGTAAGATTAGTAGATAACTCTAACCTAATGAATGATTGGTTGCCACCTATAGGGAATTGGCCCAAAGTTGGTTATGTAACAGGATTAGAGTCCTACAATCAATTTGAACAATTGTATGCTTTCCGGTTTGATGATAGAGCCCGCCCCGAATGGGACACAGGAATTGAATCAGGAGAGAACGTTGAAGATTTTGAGGATGAAGAAGGTAATCCTATAAATTACAATGTCGACGTAGACCCTGCTTTCAATTTCGATACAGTGAATTTCCCTTGGGTGAGGGACCGTACTGTTGTATTGAGTATGACATGCGATAGGGTGCAGAATCTCCAACCTAACAGTTTGAGAACAGACCCGGTGGATTGTTTGATGGACATCCCTTTTCTTCAATATCTCCGCCGCCAAGCTTATATCCATAAGAAGATTGTGGAAGAAGTGAAAGTGGGCGCGCAATTGACATTGGCATGTGATACATCTGGAGAGTTCGTCAAATCAGGAGACTCCGCTCATACTATTCCTGACATACGCGCTGACGTGACTGTATTTACTCGTAACTATGAAGAGAACCCTGAACCAGCTAGAGTGCGATTAGGCACTGGTTATGTAGACGGAGCTTTGCGGAATCGTATTTTCAGAAGACCCACAGACTTTCAAAAGTTGGCTGTATATGGAGAGTCTTCGGTTTATGATTGGTCAACCTACCACGGCCCTAAAGCCGATATAGGTGATCCAGAAGACTTGGAAGAAATTGAACAGATAGAAGAAGATGCGGAAGCAGTAAGCATTGATGATTTCCGAATGGTATCTCCCATCTTTTCTACTGTGGTAGGGCAGTTTGAGCGTATAGATATAACAGCCCAAATGCTTGCTGTCAATGTTATGATAGAGATGAGAAGGTTGGAGGGAGCAGCGGATCCGATTACTATTTGGAGCCCTGAGATTGAATTCCCCGTTGAGAACCCTGACCCTGAAAGAACAACGGAACCCATAGCAATATCCGATGGTGAAACTTTCACATTCTCTCGCGCGTTGAGTCAAGCTGGCAGATACCTGTCAGAAACAATTGACATTACAGTTGCTGGTGAAACATTAGGTGTAAATGTTACTACTCCAGAGGAAGGGACAGAAGAAATATCTCATGAGGATTTGAGTTCAGGTACTCTTGACCTTGACAGTGGCTTCCTTACCATAACCTTCAATCAACCCCCTACAACAGGTTTTACTATAGGACTTACCTATCTTCTTGAAGATACTGAAGAAGATCCTTTTGGAGAAGACCACCCCACAAGCTTAGTGAATTTCCCACATGAGTATATAGCACCGGGATCATTCGAAGGCACCTTCAGAATGGATACCTTCTTTATAAGAATAGCAGCTAAGATGGTACCCCAAGAAGAAGCTTCTTTGACTTTGACTGTCAAAGAAATACCACTCAAAAACTTCTTGTTCAACGTTGATGCTCAAGAGGATTTGGATAAGCTGGATATAGTACCACGTATCCTTTATGATTACGAAACCCTTCGTATGTTTGGGTCTGCGAAAGATGAAGTCCGAGTATACTCGGACTTCGAAGATCCTAATGATGGATGGGAAGAACTTCGCGAGGCTCTCGGGAATGGTTATTTATGGGTATTTCATGATCTACATAATCCTGAGGAAGATTTGAACTTAGGTGATTATCTATTATCATTGGATCCCGCTGAAGATGATCTGCATGAAAAGATTATGGAATATCTTATGCCAGAGGGAGCAGAGGAACCAGAAGAAGGTGAGAACCCAGACACTAGTGAATACGAATACGTCCAGGAATGGTTGGATCAACGTAAGTGGTTTG
>PWFS01000123.1 GCA_003554145.1 Halobacteroidaceae bacterium
AATACGAGGGTCAGGTTCTATGAATTGAAAAAATGGAAAACCATCGTCCTTTTCTTGTTACCTAAGATAAAGGAGGAACTAACAGTGTTCTGCACTGTACTTCAGTGGGTAAGTGTCTTTTAGCTTTTTCCGGGAAAAAAGGAAGCAGGAATTGGTGGAAAAATAAAACTAAAAAAATATGCTCCCGATACCATTATCGATAAAAAAGCCCTGCAAAGACACCTCCAGGAAAATAATAGCAAAAAATATGCAGTTGATTGCCAAGAAGTGGAGATGGGTTTGATTTGCCTGGGAGCATCAGTTTTGATTTTTCCAATCAATGTGTGGCTTGTAATTAGTGTTTCCGTTCCTGAGGTTAGGTTTAATTGTGAATTGTCAGGGGCAAAAGAGAAGGTTCAGGCAGTGGCTGGGGAAAAATCCTTGGAGTTGCAGGGAAAATGAGCTTAAGAGGTGATGAGGAGTGGAAGAAAAAATAAAGAGCCTTGAGGAAGCGGTTGATTTAATTCAGGATTATTCCATCCTTGCTTTGGGGGGGAATTTAATTCACCGTAGCCCGGCAGTTTTGGCTATGGCTTTGGGGCTTGCTGGTAAAAAAGGCTTACACCTGATAAAAACTGCAGGAGCTTTTGATGTAGATTTTCTTTGTGCTATGGGGAGCGTGCGAGCGGTGGAAGCGGGGTATATAGGGTACGAAAATGAATTCGGCCTCGCCGATTTTTACCGCAAAGGAGTTGAGGAAGGCAGAATAGAGGCCCTCGAACAGGCTTGCTATACAGTCATTGCCGGGCTCAGGGCCGCGATTGCGGGAGTCACCTTTATGCCTGTAGTGGGGTTGGAAGGAAGTGATCTGGTAAAGGCGAGGGGTTTTAAAAAAGTGAAGGATCCTTATGGAGAAAGGGAATTTTATGCTATCCAGGCAATAACCCCCGATTGGACCATTTTGCATGTGCAGAAGGCTGACAGAGAGGGTAACTGTGTAATTAATGGTCCCTATTATGAAGATCCGATAATGGCCAGGGCAGGCAAAAAAGTCTTGGTTACTGCAGAGGAGATTGTGGAAGAAGATTTTTCCGATAACCCTGCTCTAACCTCTATTCCCGGATTTTTGGTTGATGCGGTGGTGGAAATTCCCCGGGGAGCTTTTCCCGGAACCTGTGCTTTTTATTATGGAGAAGATGGAGATTTTATAAAGAAATTTAAGGCCTGTAGGAGTTCTGAGGATATTCGTAAATTGGTACAGGAAAGGGAGATCTCAGTATGAAAGAATACGGTCCTGCGGAGATGATGATTGTTGCTATTGCTAGGATGCTTAATGATGGGGAGAGGGTTTTTCACGGAGTGGCCTCCCCCATTCCCATGCTGGCAATTTTAGTAGCCCAAAGATTGTATTCTCCTGGGTTGACTTATATCAACATTACTGGAGGAATAAATGCCAGACCGGAAGTTTTACCTAAATCGACTGATGCCCCGGAGCTTATACATAAAAGCAAGGTAATTTTTCCCCTTGCAGATATTTTTGATCTTTCCGCACGCGGAGAGCTTGATACAGCTTTTTTAAGTGGAGCGCAAATTGATAGCCGTGGGAATATCAATTCCAGTGTGATAGGTGATTTTTCCCGGCCCAAAGTACGGCTTCCGGGAGGAGCAGGAAGTGCAGCCCTTGTTCCCACTGCAAAAAGGGTTATTGTCTGGCGGGCCAAGCATGATCCAAGAATATTTGTTGAGAATTGTGACTTTATAACTGCAAGGGGCAATGTTAAAGAGGTGGTAACTCCTCTGGGGATTTTTGAAAAGATTTTCGGCAGGCTGGAGTTAAAGAGTATCTTTTCCTACTCATCTCTGGCAGAGATAAGGGAGAAAACCGGGTTCAGGGTTAGCGAGCCCTTTGGAGAGGAGATAGGGGAACCGACCAAAGAAGAAATGGAGGTTTTAAAAGAATTAGATCCGGAGCGGGTCCGGGATATCGAGTTTTAGTTTTCTGCATATATAACAGAAATTGCTTCAGCAATACTGAAAAGAGGGCTTTTTATGCAAGCAGAGGATATTGCAGCAGTATCCGAAGGGCTCTTACTTGATGAAGGCAGGTGTGAACCTGTAACTCCAATTTCGGAGAGGTTTAACAATATTACCTTCGAAAGTGCCTATGATATTCAGATGGAAACTATCAAAAAGAAGAAAAATTGAGAGGAAAGGATCGCTGGAAAAAATCAATTGTGCAATAGCCATTTAACCTTCAAGCAACCCCTGTGAATAAAAGAGTATTTTTGGAGCACCCAAAAATACTGTTCATGGTTTTATTGCGAGGGAAAAAACCAACCAGGCACCCCATACCGTCAAAGGGTTTGGCCTCTTGGACAGGGTAGACTTTCAGGGAAACACCTGGTTTATTTTTGGTCCCAGAACCAGCGGTTTTTTCGATATTCGACAGCTGGACGGCATCAGGGTTGATGCCAGTGATAGCTATTAGAAATTATGGCTTATAGAACCAGCAAGCACGTTGCTCCTGGAAAGGAGGATGGCCGGGTAAGGAAGCCATTCCTCCCCCACATCTTGAGGAGGAGGTATCCTGACAAAAAAAGCGCTGAATAAATGGAAAAAGCATCTAAATTTAATGGCAATTTTGCAGGATTTATCATTTTAGCATATAATTATATATAAAGGAGTCCCGATAAAGAATATCACTTAATTGCTAAGGAGGTTTGGCCAGCAAATGGAAGTATTGAAAGTATCATCCAAATCCAGTCCAAATTCTGTTGCAGGTGCCCTGGCCGGGGTTTTGCGAGAACGAGGGTGTGCAGAACTTCAAGCTATCGGGGCCGGCGCCCTTAATCAGGGGATTAAAGCTGTTGCTATTGCCCGAGGTTTTGTAGCTCCTAGTGGAATTGACCTGGTTTGTATTCCAGCCTTTACAGACATTGAAATTGATGGAGAAGAAAGGACCGCAATCAAACTTATTGTAGAACCCCGCTAGTTTGTTTGAGGTCGACGACCTGTTTGCCCTGCAAGCAGGTCTTTTTTTTATAGAATATAATCAGTAACATGGTAGAATATTATGAAATGTGATATGCTTACTGCAGGGACAGAAACCAGGAATATTAGCTCCTATTCCAACAATTATTATGGAGGTTGATGGCAATAATGGAAACAGTTTTTACAGTAGATGGTCACTGCGATACCATGCTGCGGGTAATGAATGATCCGGATTTTGATTTTTTTGCTAAGAACAGTTCTGGTCACCTGGATTTGCCCCGCTTAAAAGAGGGTGGGGTAAATCTGCAGATAATGGCCCTTTTTGTAGAAAAGAGGTTCAAACCTTTTCAGGCCCTGCCCCGAACCCTGGAAATGGCCGGGGCATTCCACCGACTTCTGGATCAGTGCCGGGAGGATGTTACTCTTATTGAGAAAACCCAGGACCTGGAAGAAATTGCCCGGGATAGCAAACGGAAGGGTTTTCTTATGGCCCTGGAGGGGGCAGAGGCCTTATGTAGCTCTGATGTCCTTTACTCCTTTTTTAAGCTTGGTTTGCGGCTGATAACCCTGACCTGGAATCAGCGCAATCAATTAGCAGATGGAGTTGGAGAAAGCTGCACCGGGGGAGGCCTTACTCATCTGGGGCGGGAGCTGGTGCAAGAGATGAACAATCTGGGCATAGGGGTTGATGTTTCCCATCTTTCCGAAAAGAGTTTCTGGGATGTGGCTGAGGTGAGCAGAAAGCCCCTGATTGCTTCTCACTCCAATGCATATAATATCTGTGATCATCAGCGAAATTTAAAAGATGATCAGATTTCTGCTATAGTGGAAAGTCAGGGGATAATCGGGATAAATTTTTGTTCGTTTTTTCTTAATAAAACCAGGCAAACCAGTATTGAAGATATTCTGCTTCATATTGACTATCTGGGAAAAGGATGGGGCTTCGATTGTATTGGGCTGGGAACGGACTTTGATGGAATTGGGTATCCACCCACTAACCTGCAGGATATATCCCGGTTGCCCGGGCTTTTTAAAAAATTAAAGGAGTGCTACGGAGAAGAAGTTGCTAGCAAGATAATGGGTGAAAATTGGAGAAGGGTTTTACACGCGGTGTTACCTTCCAGTTGACAGGGTTTCCGGCAGTGTTATAATGGGCAGGAGGGGGTTTTTTTGGCAGTTGATCTTCATCTCCATTCCACCTGTTCTGATGGCCTTTTTTCCCCGGAAGAAATAGTAAAAAAAGCTGAAGGGATGGGTCTTAAAGGTCTGGCTATTACTGATCACGATACCGTTGCCGGTACCGAGCGGGCCATCCGCACTTCCCGGAGAATAGAGGTAGTTCCCGGAGTTGAATTGAGCACTGAAACCGAGGAGGAGGAAATCCATCTCCTGGGTTATTTTATTAATTATAGCCACCCAGATTTTCTTTCTTTTTTAGAGGAAATCAAGCAGTCTCGAGCTATCCGGTTGGAAAAAATGCTCAGTCTCCTGGAACAAATGGGTTACCCTCTGGGCTCAACCGGGCAGAAGCTTTTTGAGATATCCAATCCCGGGCGGATGCATGTAGCCCGGGCCCTGGTAGCAGAAGGCTATGTCCGGGATACTGATCGGGCTTTTGCTCGTCTTTTAGAAAGGGACCGACCTGCATATGTACCCCGTTACAAGTTGCATCCCGAGGAAGGTCTGGAATTAATTCTGGAAGCGGGGGGGCTGCCGGTTATTGCTCACCCTATAGATTTGCAGGATATGAATTGGATCAAAACACTCAGGAAAAAAGGATTGGTGGGTCTGGAAGTTTATCACCCCCGTCACCCCCGGCTTTTTATTGATTACCTGCAACGGTTATCCCGGGAAGAAAACCTGTTGCCAACGGGGGGGTCAGACTGTCATGGCCCGGATGGGGAGGGTAAGTTTCAACTGGGGAAACTTCAGGTTCCCGACAAATACCTGGAGGGAATTCGCAAATTTAAGGAGGCAAATATTTCATGAAGAAAATTAGCGTGGTTCTGGCCCTTTTTCTGTTTTTGTTTTCCGGCGTAAGTGCGGAAGCAGGAGAAGTAATGGCCATTGTTAATGGGGAAGAGGTTTTTACCGAGGAGTATGAATTAAGAGTGGAAAGATTAAAGTATCATGTTGCGAATATGATGGAAATTGATTATGATACTCCCGAAGGACAGGAATGGCTGGCGGTAATTGAGGGCCGGATAATTGAAGAATTAATCTGGGAAACAATTCTAATGCAGGAAGTTCGAAAATACGAACTGGAAGTTTCCCCAGAAAAAATCGATGAATCTTTTATGGAAGCCCAGCGGGAGTATACCACCCGCCAGGAGTTTGAAAATTTCCTGGAAATAGCCGGATTTACTGCTGAAGAATACCGGGATATGATTCACAATAATCTTTTGATTGATAAGCTCCTGGATATGCAGACCGGTGAATTTGAACCTGCCGAGGAAGAACTCCTGGAATTTTACGAAAACAATTCTTTTCTTTACTCCCAGGAAGAGGAGGTAGCTGCTCGTCACCTTCTGTATGAGGATGAAGAACAGGCCAAAAAGGTCCTTGAAGAAATTAAGGACGGAGCAGATTTTGATGAATACATGGATGATGGAGAAGAGCTGGGCTATTTCGGGCGGGGAATAATGGTTTCGGAATTCGAAGAAGCAGTTTTCAGTATGGAAAAAGAAGAGGTCAAGGGTCCTGTGGAAACTGATTTTGGCTTTCACATTATCTATGTTTATGACCGTCAGGAAGAAGGAATCCCAGCCTTTGCGGATATCCGGGATCAGGTTGAACAGGACTTACACGAAGAATTCCGGGAAGCCGAGCTCAATGATTATTTTCAGATGCTTTATGAAACAAGTGAAGTGGAATTTATTGATTCAGGTCCGGAGTAAGGGAGAAAAAAATTTCGGCAGGGGTAGAATCTAACAATTGAGCAATAAAAAAGTCGGCGGAGATGATATTGTGGTTGATCAGTACCGGGATTGATATGGATTTGTTAAATACCTGCCCCAACAATGGGTATTCAATTAAATAAGATTGCCTAATAACTCAGTTCGGGGAATTATTTTGGGGCAGGAGAAAAGCACTTGCTGTCGAAATAAAAATTATTAAATGCTGGTAAAAGGAGAGATATGGATGTGGGAATTTGTAGTTCAAGGTGGACCAATAATGGTTCCCCTGCTGATAAGTTCAGTTATCAGCCTTGCGGTAATTCTGGAGCGCTATATTTTTTTCCGGCGCACCCAAAACAATAATCAAAAGCTTTTTAAAAAGTATTCCCGCTATATCCGGAGAAATCAATTTAAAGAAGCTATCCGGGATTTAAAGAAAGAAAGGGGCCCGGTAGCCCGGGTTATGGCTTCGGGGTTAACAATTATTGGTGGAACAGGGAAAAATGACCTGGAGGAACACCTCAACCTGGCCGGGGAACAGGAAGTTGCCAAAATGGAAAAAAACCTCATGGTTCTGGATGTAATTGCTTCAGTTTCCCCCTTGCTGGGACTTTTGGGGACTGTTCTGGGGATCATTGATAGTTTTGATATTCTTCATCTTACCGGAGGAGTGGCTTCTCCAGCCCAGCTCAGCTCTGGAATTGCCCGGGCTCTTCTCACTACTGCGACTGGCCTGTTTATTGCCATTCCAACCATGGTTTTTTACTCCCATTTCATTGGTATCCTGAACCGGAGGGTCCGGGATTTAAATCGCTGGACCAAGGAGGTTCAGGGATTACTTGAGGATGTGAATATCCATGTTTAAGAGCAGGTTAAGGAGTCGTCCCCGGATAGAGATAATTCCCATGATCGATGTGATCTTTTTCCTGCTGGTTTTCTTTATGCTTTTTACTACCTTTAAAACAACTCCCCATGGTCTGGATATTCGTCTGCCCCAGGCCATTACTGCTACCCAGCAGCAGGAGGATCAAATTGTTAATATTTATATCAATGATGAGGGGGATATCTTTTTTGATGAGGCTGAGGTAACCCTTGGAGAACTGAGGGGTGCTCTTGCTATGGAACGGGATCAAAATCCAAATCTGGTTTCGCTGATACAGGCTGATCAACAAACTCCTTACAGTTACGTGGTCGGGGTTATGGATTTACTGAGGGAGCTGGACCTGTACAGGATTAGCTTTGCAGCGGAGCCACCCAGTGGTGATTAAATTGAATTTTAAAGGTTCGAGTAATCTGAAAGGGTTTATTGTTTTATCCATAATTCTCCATATGGCCTTTTTGTTTTTTATGCCGGGGTCCATTTTCCATTCCCAGGTAGAAATGGCCGAACCTCCAGAACCCCTTGATTTTTTCATGGTGGATTATTTACCTGTGCAGGAGGAGCCCGTGGAGGAACCAGCTGAAACCGAACCTGTTCCTGAACCTGAACCAGATTTAGATCCAGAACCTGAAGTTGAAGATATTGAAGAAGAACTGGAGGAACCGCCCCTGGAGGATCCGGAAGAAGAACCGGGGCCAGAGGAGGTAGAAAAAGAAATCGAGGAAGAACTTGAAGAGCCTGACGTTGAAGAAATTGAAGAAGAATTGGTTTTAGAAGAAACAGAAGAAAAGGCTGTAGCCGAAGAAATGCTGGATGAAGAAGTTGATGCTCCCCCCCTGGAAGAGGATATTTCTATTGCCCTGGAAGTGGAAGAGGATCCGATTATGGCTTCTGATTTAAGCGATGAATATGTTTACCTGGATTCCATGATGCCCCCCAGCAGCGAGGACCTGGAAGAGGCTCTAAAACCCGAAGAAGAGCAAATTGAAGAGGAGAGGGAACCGGAGGAACCAGAGGAACCGCAGTTGCCTCAGGATCCAACAGAAGCCCTGCTGAGTAGAACGGACCCCGTAATGCCCAAGGATGTTGCTAATGAAGGCATAGAGGGAACTGTAGAATTAATGTTGCTAATCGGGGGCGATGGTTCGCTGAAAGAAATTGAGTTTCTGGAGGTCTCCGGGGATGATAGAATTGATGATAATGCCCGGATGACCATTGAGCGAATGTGGAATTTTACCGAGCAGCCCGGGGATTATTATATCCACCTGATAATAGAATATAAACTGCCAGAACCACAGCCTCATTTTGTTGACATCTTTTTTGCGGAGGAGGGTGAATGATGATCAGACTGGGGCTCATTGTTCTGGTTTTACTCGTTGCAACCGCAGGAGTTCAGGGAGATTCTCTGGAGGAATACATTGATGGAGAAGGGAATCTGCGCCTGGAAAACGACTTTATTGCCATTTTTGTTAATATGGGCCCGGAAAATCAGGGGCGCTTTGGAGTTGATGTGACCGGTGGCAATCCGGATCATGATGGTGATAATAATAAGCCGTTAATTTACGGCCATCCCCGGCCCTGGGCCTCTTATACTACTATTCGCATCGATGGAGAAAACTATGTATTCGGGGGCGAAACCACCAAGAGGGCTGGACGGGATGCCAGTTACGGGGAGGTTACCCGCGAACCAGAAGTAGTGGACGGGAATAGGATTGTTACAGAGACCACAATAGGAGACATCGTGATCACCCAGGAACTGTCTTTTATTGAAAGTACCACTACGGGCTACCCGGATACCGCCCAGATCAAGTACCAGATAACCAATGAGGGAAATTCCTCTCAGAGAGTTGGTCTGCGGGTAGTTCTGGATACAATGCTGGGTCCTAACGATGGTGCTCCTTTCCGGGTTAGAGATCAGGAGGTCCTGCGAGATAAAGTATTGATTCGGGATGATATTCCTGAATACTGGCAGGCCTTTGATTCCCTTGAGGATCCGATGGTTATGGCCCAGGGGGATCTTCGGGGTCCCGAACTGACTGCTCCCGATGAAGTTTATATGACCAACTGGGGAAGTCTGGCTGATGGGGCCTGGGATTTTAATTTCCGCCCCGGAAGGGAGTTTTACCGGGAGGGAGAATTTGAACTGGACAGTGCTATAGCCCTGTACTGGACAGCAGAGGATCTGGAACCCGGTGAAACCAGGGATTTTGTTACCAGTTATGGTCTGGCTGGAATAGATATTGTGCCCGGTCTCCTTTCGGTGGGATTAAGTGCTCCTGCCCGGATAATTTTTGATGATTTTACTGATTCCTTCCAGGTAATGGCCTACATGCAGAATAACCTGGATGTTGCTGCTCAGGATGTGGAAGTTGAACTGGAATTACCCGACGGTTATGAGGTTGTGGAAGGGTCGGACAGATTAACTCAGGTTGGAGAACTGGAAGCAGCAGGACGAATGCAGTTTGCCTGGCAGGTGGCTCCCACCGACAAACCGGATAAATCAGATATTCTGAACATTGGAGTGCGGGCAGATGCCAGTAATACTGACGGGACTCACGCTTCTCGTCAGGTTGAAATGATGCCTCCTGCTGTTCTGGAACTGGTTCTGGAGGCTCCTGATAGTTTTGATTTTAAGGACCACAGGATGGAGCCCAATCCTTTCCCGGTCCGAGGACAGATAAAAAATGTGGGAGGCTCTCCCGCTTATGCCCTTTCAGCTTCTCTGGTCCTGCCCCCCGGTTTATCACTGGCTTATGGCGACCGGGAGGAATTGGAACTGGGAATATTGGATCCCGGTCAGGAGATTAATTTCCGCTGGATGGTCCGCAGTCATGGACGGCCGGGTTTGATTCCCATGGCTATGGAGGTTAGCTCCCGCAACACCCGTGATATTGGTCAGGTTGTTGAAATTGATTTCCCGGAGTGGAAGGAAACAGTTTATCTGCAATGGGATGACCCGGAAAGATTAAAACCCGGCAGGGTGGTAACAGCTAATGTTGTTCTGGGTAATCTTGGGGACGGCGCAGAGTTTAAATTTGACCTGGAGTATCCTGCGGATATTTTGCGACCAATGTATATCTCCCGGGGAGAATTGCTGGTAAAAGGAGAGGACATGCTTTCCTTCACCCGGCCGGACATTGAACCCGGGCAGGGTATCATATCCGGCTTTGCCGGGGATATAAGGGAAAAGGATAGGGATTCCGGAGTTTTAGCCCGCATCCATTTCCTGGTTCTGGAGGAAGGACAGGGACGTTTAGAACTTAAAAATGCTCAAGTGACTGATATTTACGGGGCTCCTTTTGACCTCGATATCGGAAGCCTGGAATTTAATATTGAATAACCGGAGGGGTGGAAATGAAAGGAAAGGTAGCGCTGTTTTTAATCCTTATTCTCCTGGCAGCACCGCTAACTATGGCCGGGGCGGCGGAGATTGAAGACCTGGAACAAGACCACTGGGCTTATGATATGGTTCAGGAACTGGTGGAAAAAGGTTTTTTATCCCTTTATGACGACGATACTTTCCGGGAGGATCAGGAGCTAACTCGCCTGGAAATGGCCGAGGTTATTGCCCGAATTCTGGAGCATATCGAAGAAAGGGATGTGGCCCTGACCGGTGCCGACCTGACCAAACTTAGGGAACTAACTGTGGAATTCCGCGAAGAACTGGTTGATCTTACCCGCCAGCAGGAGATTTTTTCTGAACGGATGGAGGATTTCGAGGATTTCCGCAAAATTCAGCAGGAAGATCTGGCCCGGATCCTGGAAAGGATTGACGGAGAACTGGATCAAATTGAAGTAATGCGGAAAGACATTGAAGATCTGGAGAGGCTGGCCAATTACCTCATTGATGAGTTGATGGTTCTCACTGCTCTGCAAGATGATTATTACACCCTTACTGAAGAAGTTGAGGAAATAACGGCCCGGACGGAGCAGCTGGAAGATAAGATGATTACCCTGGAGAGCGATTTTGAGGAAAAAATGGAAGAAATGTTTATCGGGCTGGATGTTGAACCCGAAGACCTAAAAAGAGAAATGGAAGAAAATAGGGACAGAATTGAAAGACTGGAGACTCAAAACACTCGACTGCTCTATGTAATAGGGGGTCTTGCCGGAACCATGCTTTTGATTTTCCTGATAAATTAAGTATAAGGAGGGGTGGCAAAAGCTGCCCCCCTTTTTAATAATAAAGGCAGGGAGGAGTTTGATGGAGGAAACTTTTGTTTTAATCAAGCCGGATGGGATTCAGCGGAAAAACATAGGACAGATTATTCAGCGTCTGGAAGGAAAGGGACTACAGTTAAAAGCAATGAAAATGTTATGGCTGACTCCTCCGCAGGTGGAAGAACTATATCCCCACCTGAAGGATAAGGAGTTTTTCCCCCGGCTCACTAACTTTATGGTTGCTGCCCCGGTTATAGTAATGGTCTGGGCCGGAGAGGAAGCGATCAGTGCTACCCGTAAACTCCTGGGAGCAACCAACCCTCAAGAAGCCTCTACTGGTACCATCAGGGGGGACTGGGCTATGGCAGTTGGAGCCAATCTGGTCCATGGGTCGGATTCCCCGGCTACCGCCCGGCGAGAGATTGAACAATTTTTTTCCCAAGAGGAAATTATGGAATATGAGCAGGCTGGAGAAAACTGGTTGAAGGAGGAGCCCTGGCAATGAAGCTTAAGAGGAGCCCTTGGTGCTGGCTCCTGACTTTAATTTTACTTACAGTTCTTTTGGGCAATCAAATAGTGTTCCCGGGACTTGTTCAGGCAGAATCAGGAATAGAGGAAAGAGATATTTTTATCGGTATAGGAGTTGCAGTTTTAATTTATATCATCTTTCAGGTGGGACGAGAATTGAGTTCCGGGCCTGAGGGAGAAAGACCTCCGGTTGAGGTTGATCCCGAGGATGATTTGCAGCTCCTGGCCCATCTCATACATGCTGAAGCCCGGGGAGAACCGTATCGAGGTCAGGTTGCCGTGGGGGCCGTGGTTATGAACCGGGTGGCCAGCCCAGATTTCCCTGATACGGTAAGGGAAGTTATTATGGCTTCTGGGCAGTTCTCCTGTGTGGATGATGGTCAGTTTTTTCTCCAGCCCGGGGAAACTGCCTATCAAGCTGCGCGAGAAGCCCTGGATGGGGTTGATCCTTCCCAGGGAGCCCTTTTCTTTTATAATCCCCGCACGGCTCGAAATCTTACCTGGTTTTTGACCCTGGAGAAAACGATAACCATTGGTAATCATGTTTTTGCGGTTAAACCCTGATTACCTCCAGGAATTAACTGATCAGGAAAAATGAATGGAGGAGGATTCTGGTGCAGGCAGTTTTGTTTGATCTTGATGGAACTCTTCTAAATCTGGATATTGGCGACTTTTTCCCTCGCTACCTGGATAAACTCAGCCGCAAACTGGATCATCTCATGCCCCGGGAAAAATTCATTGATCATTTAATGCTGGCTACCCGGGCCATGATGGAAAATACCGAAAAAGATAAAACCAATCAGGATGTTTTTATGGAGGTCTTTTTTGCCCCGGCAGAATTAAGGGTAGAGGAGTTTTATCCCCTTTTTGAAGAATTTTATGATCAGGATTTTCCCGGGTTAAATAATGGTTACGGACCCGTGCCCGGAGCCCATGAAGCCCTAAGAGCTGCCCGGGATAAAGGGCTAAAGCTGGTTCTGGCCACCAACCCCTTATTTCCCCGAACAGCGATCCTGGAAAGAATGCGCTGGGCAGGGATTGAGAAATACCCTTTTGAGCTTATTACCAGCTATGAGCACATGCATGCCTGTAAACCCAACCTGGAATTTTTCCAGGAGATCATATCCCGGCTTGATTTGGAGCCTTCCCGCTCTTTAATGGTAGGCAACGACCCCTATGAAGATATGATTGCGGGGAAGATGGGAATCAAGACTTTTCTCGCTGAAGATTATCTGGTCCAGAGAAAGGAAAATCTAAAACCAGATTTTCGAGGTCAGCTAAGAGAAGCTGTTGCCCTGATTGAATCATTTTAAAAGCCTGGCTGGTTCCTGGCTCAGAATAGGAGGGAAGAAATGCGATTATGGAGTATTCATCCCTGCTACCTGGATCGACTGGGTTTGATCGCCTTATGGCGGGAAGGTCTTTTGGCCCAGAAGGTTTTAGAAGGGGGGACCAGGGGGTACAAAAATCACCCTCAACTGGCCAGGTTTCAGGAAAGCAGCAGGCCCCGGGAGGCCATAGCTTTCTATTTACTGGAGGTCTGGCATGAGGCCGGCGCAGAGGGTATAATTTTGATCTGGAGAAACTGGGGGTGCCTGATAGAGATATCTGCCTGATTATTTCGGATGGACAGCTAAAATTTGAAATGCGGTGGTTAAGGAAAAAACTGGAGAAGAGAGCCCCGGGGGAACTAAAAAGGCTTCCAGGTGGCGGATTGATCCGTTCTCATCCCATCTTTAGGGTGATATCCGGGGAGATGGCCCCCTGGGAGAAAGGGGCAGGGATACCTTGAAATTCTCGAGTTAGCCTGATTCGGGCCATACATAATGGAAAAAGGGGCAATAAAAAAGCCTTTTCACATTGGTGAAAGGCTTGTTTTTTGGGGGAAGGTTTTAACCTGGAGGAGAGTTTTCCGCAGGATATATACTAATATCCACCCGGGGCCACTTCCGGGAAAAGACTTCTTTAATTTCTCTGATTTCTTCTTCAGCCCGGGCCACGGTTTTATCCCCGGGCAGGGCCAGAGTAGCCTCAATAATGACCCGATTACTGGCTGAGCGTGCTTTTAAATCCTTTACGGGGTAAAACTTTTCCAGGTCCTTTTTTAATTCCTGCAGTGGGATTTCATCTGGAACCCGGTCTAAAAGGTTTTTTCCACTTTTTAAAGAAATATTGATCCCGGAATAAATTAAAAATATGGCGATAACCATAGATCCAGAGGGATCAATGTAAACGGACCAGCCCAGTCCCAGGCCGGTCAGGATAAGGGTAACAAAAACAACAGTATCAATTAATGTTTTGGCCCGGTACAGACCACCATGGGCAGTAACAATGGGAGTTGTTTCTTTTTTATTCAGGCTGCGAAAACGAAACCAGAACCACCCATTAACCACCATTCCACAGCCGGAAACCACCAGGCCGGGGACCAGCCAGCCGGGAATATCTGGAGAGAAAAAGCGAGGAACCGCAGAATAGGAAATGATCAGGCCAGAAACGACCATAATGATACCCACGGCAAGACTGGCCATATCCTCCATCTTGTGGGCCCCGTAGGGGTAATTTTGATCGGGGCCTTTCATTACCCGGCGATAGGCCAGCCAGGCCAGAAAGAGGCCCAGTAACTCGGTATTCCGTCGCAAAAAATCTGCCAGGAGCACGGTGGTCTGACCAAAATAAAGGGCCACACCCGTTCCCAGGGGGGCCCAGAGGCTGATCAACCAGGTTGCGCGCAGGGTTTTCTCTTTTTTTCGGTGCAGTTCTTCCATGTTAAAAAACCCCCTCCAGGAAATTCAATAAGAAAAAAAGCGGGGTGGTTAGAATAGAAACAGATAGAGGAACAGTCAGGGTATCTATACCCCGGTGCGAAAAGGCTTCAACCAGGGCACTGATACTCCCGGCAAAAGCGGCTAAAATCAGTTTCCCGATCAGGGGCAGGGGGCTAAAAATCAGCAGAGCTATAAGCGCTCCTGCTGAACCGGCCAGGGCGCCGGCCAGTGTTCCTTCCAGGGTTTTCTTGTTATCGAACCAGGAATGCTGAAGCCGGTTCCGACCAAATTTTTTTCCCACCAGAGCGGAAGTGGCATCACCAAAACCCCAGGACATGACACCCATGGCAATAATGAATCGGTAACCATCTCCGAAAATACCCCAGAATAAGATGATTAAAACCGAGAGGACAATCAGGATAAAGATAATCTGGGTGGGAATTTCGGAACGGCGAGAAGACCTTTTGACTGCCGTAATTGGCGGCGCTTTGAACTTTTCCAGAATTATTATCAGGAAAAAAGCAAGAATCAGGATTGAAACTATAGAAAGCAGGGCACTGTACCAGGTGGAAAAGAAAAACAAGATGATCAGGATGGAGAGGCTGGCAAAAATGTGATAGGATTTGCGGATTGGCTCTCTTTTGGGCTCGGAAAGAAGGGAAGAAATAACCGCAATAGGTATAGCGAACGCAAGATAGTATCCAACCAGAATTCCAAAAGCAATTAAATCATGCTGAAGATCCAATAACTCCCACCCCGCTTTCATTCAATAATGTATAGTTCGGCAGGGAAAAATTTAATCCTGCTCATTTATTGCCGGGTTTAAATAATTACAGGAGAAAGGGAAAAAAAAGGGGGGAATAACCTTTGATAAGGACAGGGTTTCCAGTGTTTCCAAACAATTGAATTTTTTCCTACAAGAAAACACCGATGTTTCGAAGTCCCCCGCAAAAATGGAAGAAAGGGCCAGCCCTTTCGGTGCCCTTAGAAAGGTG
>PWFS01000179.1 GCA_003554145.1 Halobacteroidaceae bacterium
AAAAGAGGAGGTTTCAGGTTGAATAGAAATGAGTATGGGCCATTAAAAAGAATTATGGTCTGCCCTCCCGACCATTTAAACATATCTTCCCCCATCAATGTTATAGCGGCCCGGCATAATGATGGGCAGGGGATAGATGTGGCCGGGACCCGGGAGGAACATGACCTGTTTGTCCAGTGTCTAAAGGAGAACGGGATCGAGGTTTTAAAGCCCCAGACCTATGAGCGATTTTCCTATCAGATAAATGTCCGGGATCTGGGGGTAGCCAGCCCCAAGGGAATAATCTGGGGCCGGCTTTTAAGGCCGGAGCGATGGGGGGAACATCGCCCCGCAGAAAACCTTCTGGAGAAAATGGGCTTGCCAGTTTTTCATAAAATGGATCGGGGGCTTTTTGAAGGGGGAGACTTTATGTTCCTCGATGAAAAAACTGCAGCTGTTGGCCTCGGAGCCAGAACTGATAAACTTGGTTTCCGAGTCCTGGAAACCCTCCTTTATGATGCCGATCTGGAACTGATACCGGTAAATTTCCCCGAAGAATTTTTACACCTGGACATGATCTGTAATGTTATTGCCGATAGGGTAGCCCTTATATTCCCCGAGGCAGTACCGGTTGCATTTTTGCGGCGATTGAGGCAAAAAAAATTTGCCCTGATTGAAGTAAGTCGAGAAGAGGTTTTCCAGCATTCCTGTAATTTATTAAATCTGGGCAGGGAAAAAATAATAAGCCACCCGGGAGCGGCCAGGGTTAATGAATTATTGACAAGTCTTGGGCTGGAAATTGAGGCCCTACCCTTACAGGAGGTTTTGAAAAGTGGCGGGGGACCCCGCTGTATGTCTTTGCCCCTGCAGCGGGAATAACTATTGATTATTCTGGTTGGCCCGCCAGATAAGAAAGATCCCCAGGGCTACCAGGGCCAGGGGCCAGAAAAACCGGAACCAGGGTAGAGGAATTAAATATCGCAGGAAGAGGGCAACTCCCCCGATAATTAAGAGCAGGCCGATAGCCTGCAGGCCTTTTTCATCCCGTTCCTCCGGCGTGGTTTCTCCTGTATTTCTCTCGGGAATAATCAACCAGCCTATAAGATAGGCTATCAGGCCGCTACCCCCAATAAAAATGGAGAGTATCCACAGCAGGCGAACAAATACTGGATCCACATTAAAGTATTCGGCCAGGCCACCTGCGATTCCAGCAATCATACGGTTTTCTCGCGATCTGTACAGTCTCTGCAATTAACTCCCTCCTTTACCAGTTAACCTTTGATTATTTCGCTTTATTATGGCTAAATCCTGCCTCCAGGGAGGAGGAGGTAAAAAACTGGAGAAATTATTTACTAAGAGGTGTAGACATGGAGGTGAGGGATTGAACACAAGATTGGAAAGGTTTCGAGTAATAACCGACTGCAAAAAATTTAAAAAGGTATTTGATCTGGATGATCCTCGTAGTAAAGGCCTGCCCAATGGCATGATTAAAAGTGAGGAACTGGATAATATTCAGATGGGAGACTCTTTTTCCCTGGGCAGCAAAAAGTACCTGGTTTTACCCTGCAGTCTGCAGGACTATATCATGGAATATATGGAGCGCAAAACTCAGATTATTTATCCCAAGGATGCTGGCTATATAACCCTGAACCTGGATCTTGCTCCGGGTCAGAAGGTGGGAGAAGCCGGTACGGGATCAGGAGCCCTTACTGCCATTTTTTCCCGGGCGGTGGGTCCCGAAGGCCTGGTTTACACCTATGAACGCCGTCCTGATTTTGCCGACATGATTCTGAGAAATCTGGAGGGCTGTCAGGCTTATGATAATATTTTGTTTCACAATCAGGCCCTGGAGAAAGAAGAATTGCCGGAGGGACTGGATGCTTTTTTCCTGGATATGAAGTCCCCCTGGGAGATTTTGCCCCAGGTTGATCAGGCCCTGAAGCCTGGTGGCAGGATCGGGTTTCTTCTTCCCACCACCAATCAGGTTACCCGCATAATATCTATACTACAGTCTTCCGGTTATTTTATCCAGGAGGTGGCAGAAATTTTACGGCGTGGTTACAAACCCAACCCCGAACGGTTGCGTCCTCAGGATGTTATGACCGCTCATACCGGTTACCTGATTTTTGCCTGCAGGTTGAAAAAAAGAAAGGAGGAAGAATGATGGAAGAGCAGATCAGGTGGATTCTCAAGCGGCGAAGTATTCGCAGGTTCCAGGACCGCCCGGTAGAGGAGGAAAAAATTAAGGCCATACTGCAGGCCGCGATGGCGGCCCCATCAGCAGCCAACCGGCAGCCCTGGCATTTCATTACCGTCACTGACCGGGATAAGTTGGATCAGATGGCCGACATTCACCCCTATGCCCGCATGTTGAAAGAAGCCCCTCTGTGCTTTGTGGTCTGCGGTGATCCAGAAGAAGCCCGGAGTAAGAATTCCGGTCTCAGCTACTGGGTCCAGGATTGTTCTGCAGCCATGCAAAACTTATTGCTGGGGGTTTCCAGTCTGGATCTGGGGGGAGTCTGGCTGGGGGTCCATCCCAACGAAGAACGAGAGAAATTGATTAAAGATCTTTTAAAGATACCCCATCCCATCCGGCCCCTGGGCCTGGCCGCAGTAGGCTATCCCCAGGAGGAGAAAGTTCCCAACACTTATTATCGGGAAGAACGGGTGCACCGCGAATTTTTTGAAGGATAGGAGGGTTAAAATGTATTCGCGGCAGGTTAATGGTTCACTTCTGGAGATAGTGCAGGGTGATATAACCAAACAGGAGGATGTGGAGGCGGTGGTAAATGCGGCCAACGCCCTATTAATGCCTGGAGGAGGGGTTGCTGGCGCAATTCACCGGGCCGCCGGGCCGGAATTAATGGAGGAATGCCGCCCCCTGGCCCCAATTTCCCCGGGCGAAGCAGTCCTGACCCGGGCCTACAACTTGCCCAATAAATATATTATCCATTGCCTGGGGCCAGTTTATGGGCAGGATCAACCCGCCGATAAGCTTCTGGCCAACTGTTATCGGAAAGCAATGCAGCTTGCGGCCCAAAAAGGCATTCAAACAATTGCCTTTCCTGCCCTTTCCACCGGTGCTTTTGGGTATCCCCTCCAGGAAGCTGCACAAATTGCGATCTCAACTGTTTTGCAGGAACTGGACCTGCAGGAAAAAGTCCGTCTGGCGCGGTTTGTCCTCTTTTCCGAAAAAGACCAGGAAGTTCACCGCAAGGTACTGGCCCGCCAGAAATAATTTCAGGTTTCCGGCCCCGGAGATTCATTTAATGTTTCTCCGGGGACTTTTTTTATTGCAGGGGAAAGAGCGAAAAAGGTTACCCCGGGAATCGAGGATTCCGGGGGTTTGATTAATAAAAAGGTCAATTTGTTCCGCTCAGGCGGGGCGGGCAGCAGTTACTGGTGGAGAGGAAAAAAGGGTCAGGATGAAGGGGGTTGGGAAATAATGACCTCTCCGTATTGCCCCGGTCAGCTAAGGATTTTTTAACCTCCTCCTG
>PWFS01000013.1 GCA_003554145.1 Halobacteroidaceae bacterium
AAACCTTACTTTTCTTCTTCCCTGATCAGATCAAGCTTGCGGGCTCGCTCAACTGCTTCTTCCCGGCTATCTACCATCAACTGGCTGTAAATATTATTGACCTGCTGCCGGACATTTCCGGGGGAGAGAAACAGGCTATCGGCAATATCCTGACTGGAAAGGCCCCGGGCCAGGAGCTGGAGAATTTCCAGTTCCTGCTCACTCAGGCGGGTAGAGGGGGAAGATGAGATGGTTTTTTCTCCTAACCGGGGGGTTCGGCCTTCAAAGCTCTGCATCAGGCGGCTGGCAAAAGCGGAAAATTTGCTGTGGGTGGGTACCAGGGCCAGGAGACGAATAAGTTCTTCTCCCTGATCTAAAAAGGGACGGAAAAAGTTCTGACCTTCGCCCAGAGACAGGGCTTCGGTAATAAAGGACAGGGCGTTTTCCGAATCTTTTTTGCGGGCCGAGATTAGGGCCTTGAGCAGCAGAATTTCTATGCGCAGTCCCCTGCTCTGGGAAGCGGTAAAATGCTCTTCCATTCGGTCCAGGACTCCGGCTGCTTTTTCCAGGTTGTTTTCTGCCAGTTCCAGGCGGGCCAGAACCATAAAGCCATTTTCCTGTCCGAAGGATGGGGTCTCTGCCCCGGTAATATTCTTAGCCGCAAGATATTCTCGGGCCAGGATTAAGTCCCCGCTTTCCAGGTAAAGGCGGGCTCGCCAGAAGGAAATATAGTCTGCCAGGATGGTGGGTAGCCTGTTTTCATGTTGAATGGCCTCCATGTCGGCCAGGATTTTTCCGGCCTGCTTTAAATTGCCTCCGGAAAAGGCAATCAAAACATGGAAATAAAGGCTCCAGCCCAGGATCTGTTTTTCCGGGCCGCAGATCCGTACCGCCCGGGAAATGTTTTCCCGGGCTTTTTCCATTTGATTTTGCTCCCGCTGAATAACTGCCTGCAGGGCCAGGATAGAGCCGGTGCGGGGGATGGAGGACAGACCTTTATCCCGGGCAAACTGGATCATCTCTTCGCAGAGCTGGATGGCTTCCTTCAGCTGCCCCCGATACCAGCGGATATTCCCCAGCTTCCAGGCCGCCAGCAGGGTGGCAAAATGCTGCCCGCTCTGCTTACCCAGCTGCAGGGCCAGTTCAAATTCTTCTGATGCTTTTTCCAGGTTCCCCTCTATGGAGCTGGCATCGCCAGAAGCCAGGGCCGCAAAACCATGCCACAGGGTCTTTTCCGGCGGCAGCTTATCCCCGATTTCCCGACTGACATCAACCAGGTCTCGTTGATCATTTTGAAATATGGCAAAATAGGTGCGGATCAGGGCCACCATTCCTTCAAATTCACGCTTTTCTTTTTCTTCCTGGGGCTGGACAAACTTAATTTCATCCAGGAAGGGCTTAATGGCCCGCAAATTCCCCTGAATAATTAAAAACATGGCCCGGTAGGCAAAAAGCCGGGGGAATTGCTGGAGAAGCTCCCGGGGTACCCGGGCCAGCCAGCGGGCCAGGCGGTGACTTCCCGCTTTTTTCCAGAGGGTATCCGGGTCCTGATTGATAATGGTCAGAGCTTCGCGAGGCAGGTCTGCAGCGAGGAAATGCTCTACTGCTTCTACGAGTTCCCGGTTTTTTTCCAGGTGGTGGGCGGCACGCTCGTGGAGGATCGGGATATTATGGCTTTCCTCCCGCTCCAGGCGTTTCTGGAGTAGTTCGGCAAAAAGAGGGTGGTAGCGGTAGCGAAAACCCTCGGGATCAACTGGGGACAGGAAGAGGTTCTGACTTTCCAGCTGGAAGAGGATTTCCCCGCTGTTGCCCCGGCGGGTGACAGCCTGACATAGGGAGGGATCCAGGGTTTTCAGAATGGAGGTTTGATAGAGGAATTTTTTTACTTCCAGGTCCTGCAGGGAAAGGACTTCATCAGTTAAAAAATTAAGGATGCGGCGGTGGCTTCCGGAAAAATTTTGGATAAAGGCAGAAATATCCTCCTGCTGCTGCAGAGAAAAAGCGGCCAGTTGCAGGCTGCTGATCCAGCCTTCGGTTCCCCGGGCCAGGCGGCGCAGATCTTCCTGATTGATTTCTTCCAGGCCGTGATAGGCCAGGAAATCTTTTATTTCCTCCCGGTTTAAGCGCAGCCGTTCGGCCCTGATTTCTACCAGTTGTCCCCGGGCCCGCCATCGGGCCAGGGGCCAGGGCGGGTCGAAACGGCTGGTGATAATTAACTGGATCTGGCCGGGCAGATTATCCACCAGGAAATACAGGCTGTCCTGAATTGATTTATCCTCGATGACCTGATAATCATCCAGCACAATATAAAGGGGTTGATCCAGCTTATCCATTTCATTGAGCAGGGAGACCAACAGGCTGTGATCGGGATGGGGTTCAGGCGAGATGGCGCCGGCCCGGATATTTTCCAGGGCAAATTCTCCCAGACCGGGTTCGACCTTCTGCAGGGCAGAAATAAAGTAGGTCCAGAAAATGTGGGGATCATTGTCCCCTTCTTCCAGGGCATACCAGGCAGTTCTTTTTTTCCTCTCTTCCAACCACTGCAGGGCCAGGGTGGTTTTACCGAAGCCGGCGGGGGCGGAAATCAGAACCAGCCGGCGGTTGATCTCCCCGGAGGGACTGGCCCCGGATTTAATGTGTTCCAGGAGGCGGGTTCTTTTGAGCAGCCCCACCGGGGTGGGAGGCGGTAAAATTTTAACTTCCAGGAGATGTTCTTTCATCGCTTTTCCCCCGATAAAAAGTATTTTTACCCGAGATTATTAAAAGCTGGAGTTTCGATACTCGAGATCCTGCAGGTATTTTTCCAGGGGAATTTCCCCTGCAACCTTCTGCCGGAGCTGTTGATAATTTTTCCGGGAACCGGGTTGAGGATAACCGGACACGGCCCGCAGCATAATGTTGCGGGGAGTATCCAGGGGAGAAACATATTCTACAACGGAAACCCGGTAGCCGTAACTTTCCAGGGCGGCAGCCCGCAAACCATCGGTAAAAACATCGGCCAGCTGATTGTGAAAAAGGCCATGCTTGGTGATGGGTTCCCAGGGCCGCAGGTCGATACGGTCGTGGAGACTGGCCTGACAGCATGGTACCGTTATTATATAGCGGCTCTGCAGGTGAATACCCAGGGCCAGGGCTGCATCAGTAGCCGTATCGCAGGCGTGAAGACTCAAGAGCATATCCACAGATGAAGAGGGAACAAAATCCACAATCTCGTTCTGATGGAATTCCATGTTATGATAACCCAGTTTCTTTTGGATGTTCCGGGAAGAATCAATAACCCGGGGATCGCTATCTATTCCAATGATCCGGCAGGGAATTCTTTGTCGTTCCGTCAGCCAGTAATTAAGGACAAAAGAAAGGTAGGATTTGCCGCAGCCGCAGTCCAGAATGGTCAGAGGTTGGGTTGGGCTTTGTTCTTCCAGGATTTCATTGATCAATTCCACGAAACGGTCGATCTGATAGAATTTGCGGCGCCGATCAGCCTTGAT
>PWFS01000126.1 GCA_003554145.1 Halobacteroidaceae bacterium
AGGGCAAATATTTCCCCTCGTTTTATGGACAGGTTGAGCCTGTCCACAGCCCGGAGGTTTTTGCCAAAACTCCGGGTCAGGTTTTTGGTCTCCACCGCCCATTTTGGTTCTTCCTTTTTCCCCTGCATTGCGAGACCTCCTGTTAGTTGGTATTACCAATAATTGATTATGCTTATTTTGGTAGTACCAATTATATCAGGTGCTTATTCTGCTGTCAACAGCCAGGAACTACTAAAACCCCGGGTGATCCCGGGGTTTAGCTCTCCTATAGATAAACCTCTGAACCGTAAAGGCGGTTCAGAAGCCAGTTTTTTCTCTCCAGAATATTGGATTAACCCCAACTAATCCCACTTTCCATCCCTGCACTTTCCGGCATCTCCGCCTGAATTTGGGATAGTTCAAATTATCCTTGATTCACTCTTCGGTTAAAGAACCAATCCTGGAAGGCATAGCAAAAGCTTTTAACCAGGCAGGAATTTAGTAGGCCCCGACGGGTAAAATAATGTACATCCAGAAGGCCATGCTCCTTTTTCTGATTACCTGAATATTACTCTAATCCCTGCAGTGTTCTTAAATTGCCAGGATAGAAAAGGAACCAATTCCCCATTTATTTTACCGGATCATCACTTTCTCTGGCCACGGGGTACATAAAAAACATGGCCTGATAAAGGTGGGTAGTACCGCTGCTCTGTTCGGATATTTGGGCGGTTTCAGTCAGAACATCAACTATTTTTTTGCGGGCTTCTTTAAATTCTTCATCGGTCAGATTAAACCGGTGAAAACTCAGGCAGCCCTGATCATATAATTCTTCGCCCATCATGGTAGTCTTCTGAGCCATCTCGGCAAACTTTTCCACCAGCAATTCCCGGAAAGTATCCCGCCCCTCGGAAGTAGAAAGAAAATCTCTATCCAGGTTAAAAAACCTGGCTACCGGAAGATAGAGGATTTTCCCTTCCTTTTCAATTTCGTCCATCAAATCAATGCTGACCAATCCCTGCAAATAGCCCTCCAGATCTTCTTGACCCATACCCATTATTTTGGCCAGTTCCTCAGCACAGCAGGCCCCCCGATCATCCAGGAGGGCAAAAATCCTCTCATGAACGGGCTCTCCCATTGCCCGCACCTGTTCCACCTTATCCAATTCTAATGTTTCCAGCCTGCGTTTAATACTTTTATCACCCAGGATAACCACCCTCTTCCAGGTTTTAATCTTCTATTCGATATACATAACCCTTTCCCTTTTTTCCCTATCATTATTTTCCTTTTTCCGGCCCGTTTTAATATTTCTCCACCCCTGCCTCGGGCCTATCAGGCCCCGGCTACCTTTCCCCCTCTTTCCCGGTCCAGGTCTTCAATTAAATCCAGGATAAAGGAAGCCGCCCGGGCAATTTTCCGGGGATCAACCAGTTCCAGGACATCCCCGGGAGAATGAATTATTCCCGGCTGCAGATCAAATATCCGCCGGGAGGTGAGGGCCAGGGCTCCCAGGCCCCGATTAACAAAAATCATGTGATCCCCCTGGGGCCAGGGTTGCATTTTTACCAGCCCCGGATATTGTTCGGCCAGGTGTTGGACCCGGGCCTGAAAATTATCGGAGCACTGATAAAAGGAAAACCCGGTAGGCCCTTCCCTGTAGGCGATACCATCAAAATTAACCGCCAGCCCATAGTGGCCCGCCTCCCCCAGTCTTGTTTCTGCCAGGAGAACCTGACCGGGGTTGGTATAATAGTCTTCGCCATTTAAAGCAATTAGCTCCAGGGGCAGCTGCCCTTTTCTCCGACCCAGCTGAGAAGCAAGGGCTAACAATAGGGCCAGGCCGGTCCCATTATCCAGGGCCCCCGGAGTTCCCGGCCGGGTATCCAGGTGAGCGGTCAGGGCCAGGACCGGCCCTTTTCCCGGGCGGGAGGCCATTACATTGGCTCCCCGGGAGGGACTGGTCCGGGCTTCGATTTTCAGATGAACCGGCTGTCCTTCCTGTTCCAGGAAAAATCTTTCCTGATCCTGGCCCACCACTGCACAGGGAAGAGGAAAATCCCCGTCTTCGATCAGGGGTAACAGGACCCCAGGGCTACAGCTCAGGGAAATAATAGCCCGGGGAGCCCTGGCTTCCAGGAGGGCCAGGAGTTCCTGATGTTCCCGGGGATTCCAGAAGGGAAAGTTTTTGGGCATTAGAGGTTCCCGGGTCAGCTCCCCGTAGAGGAACAATACTCTATCCCCAACTTCCAGTTCCTCGAGTTCCTTTCGACTGCCACAGCATTGTAGTGGTGCCCGGACCTCTCCACCCCGGGTATAATCAGCGGCCCGCACCGGGACCTCCCGGCCCCCGAGCCTTAAAAATACCTCCCCCAGCTGCCAGTCCAGGCAGGAAAAGGCTTCCCGCTCCACCTCCAGGCCATAACTTTCCATCTCTTCGGCCAGGTATTTTTCCGCTTTCCGGTTGGAGGAGGATCCGGTTGGGCGGGGCCCAATTTCTTTTACAATGTGCGCCAGGTGCCTTTTAATTTCCCTTTCCATAAATATCTCCTCCCCTTGAACCATGGCCCGATGTGATCAGAAAAATTTTGGTGGCTACCGGGGACCGGGGTTAACAAACCCGGCAGAAAAAAGACCTGTTATCCAGGGTCCCCCACCCAAAAATTAGAGGGCCCAGGGCTTTTCTGTCCGGTAAATGCTTTAGTTTTCCCGGCCACCCTTTTCTTTTTCCCGGGTCTGAGCGGCATTTTTCTTTTTATCCAGCTCCTCCATCAGGACCTTTCTTTTTTCTACGGCAAATCGATACTGCTTGCCGTTCTCCTGCTGCAAGAGCAGTCCATTGGGAACCAGGAGGAGAGTATTAACCGCCCTTATGGCCGCAATTTGGGCCAGGGGAATGACAATAATACCTGTTTCTAAATCCAGGGATCGGGGTTCAAAAATTACCCTTCGATCAGTCAGAATTAAGGTTCCCCCTACCACCTGGCGGCGGGCCATAAGATTGGCATTTAACTCCAGGATCAATTTTTCACCTTCCTGCAGGCTGATCTGCATTAATAATCCCTCCATCCCCGAACTATTGCAGAAGATCTTTCTTTCGGCCTCTACTCCCCTTATTATTTCCCCTGCCGGGAGGGAAATTCCTCTTTAAGAATACCTTAAGGGTCAGGGCAGGCTAATCCATTTTTCCGCAGCAGGATTTTTTCAGTTCAATAGCGAAGCAGTGGTAAAGGAGGGGTCGACATGAGTGAACTAACCAGAGAAGAACTGCAAAACCTGATGGAAATCCGAGAAGAACCGTGTATCTCTATTTTCGTTCCCACCCAAAGAACCGGGAGCGAGGCCCAGCAGGCCAGTATTCGCTTGAAAAATTTGCTGCGCAGGGCCGAAAACGACCTGGCCCAAAAAGGGTTCCGGCCCCAGCAAATCCAGAAATTCCTTAAACCCGCCAGCCAGTTCGTGGGGGACAGCCTTTTCTGGCA
>PWFS01000187.1 GCA_003554145.1 Halobacteroidaceae bacterium
CTACCGAGAAAAAGATCCAGGATAAGGTTATCATGAACTCCGAGGAAAACAACAGGCTCAAAAGTCCGCCAAGAAATATTATCCCCCCCAGCAAGTACATAAAATGGCCGACTGCTTGCACCAGAACCTCCACATTATATTGTTTTTTTGTTTCTTCACTGGCGGTATTGTAACCTGCAATGAGAAAGGTCAGCTTATATTTTTTTATAATAAAACCCAGGGAAAAAGTGAACAAGCCCATTAAAATGTTAACCACCCACATTATTCCATATCTCCTTTCCTTAAGCCTGATGAAGCATCTTATTCTGCATCGACCTCAATCCGGGGGCCTGGATTCCTGCTGGGTTTTACGAACAGGCCCTCGGATCGAACAGTTTACTTTTCGCTATAAACCTGGTTCGGAGAGACGCCTACCACTCTCGGGGCAGATCCCAGTCCTCCTGATCCAGTTCCTCCAGCTCCTCTTTGAGTTCAGCTATAGAAATTATTCCCGGGTTATCTACCCAGGGACTTAAATAATCAGCGAAATATTCCAGGTAAAGAGGGCTTTCAAGGTTGATAATATTGGTTTTCTGCCCATTGATTGGGGAAAACCCTTCGGATTCAATATCCCAGGCCCGCAGTTCATAAACCTGCCTATGATCTTCATCAGAACCAGCAGTAACGATGAAGACAAAGCCGTTTGGAGTTGAATTAAACCTGCTTAGCCCAACATTGATTCTCGGGGGAAAGGGAAATTCTTCCCGTAAAACCGCCAGCTGTTTTAATTCTTCACTGCAGGGGGTCCAGCTATACAGGAAAAGTTTTTGATAATGGAACTTGGGGGACCGTTCTATGGGCATAATAAACCAGAGGGGGCTTCGATCCTCAGATACCCGGTATTCCAGGACAAAATAAATTGAATCCTCAACCACCAGACCATGGGAAAAATTCTTTACATAGCGGACCTGATTCCCCCCTTCAATGACCGGACCGGGTAGGAACAGGAAAAAAAGCAAAATAATTAAGCTTGTAAAAAATTTAATAAAGCCAGAATTTCTCTTCACCGGATGAACTCCTTTCAACTTTTTGGTTCTTTCCTTTTCTCCCCAGGCAAGACCGGCTTTCATTCCACCGGTTTCCAGTGCCATTTATTCTGATCCCCGCTTACCCGGCCCAGGCCGGGAAAGGGGAAATGAAAACCGAAAAGCAGGGCCTTTTCCACCAGTGCTTTACGTAATATTCGCCGGCGGGAAGCTATATTCTGCTCCGGGTCAATATCTATGGCTGAATACCACTCCGGATATTCCACGTGCAGGGGATGAATAAGAAGATCGGAAACACAAAAAACCTGCTCCCCCCCGGAGGCAATTGCTGCTACCATTAGACCGGGGGTATGACCGGGAGCAGCGAGGGCTTTTATGCCCGGAACTATCTCCTCTTCCCGCTCCATTAAACGAACCCTTTCGGCCAGGGGAGGTAGCTGCTGCCGGGCACAGCTCAATAAGTTCCTTTTAAATTTGCCTGGCAGCTCCTCTTCTGCCCGGGAAGTGGTCCAGAATTCCCATTCTTCCTTCCAGAAAATGAATGAGGCTCCCGGAAAGGCTAATTGCCCATCTGCCAGGATATTGCCGCAGAGATGATCCGGATGGGCGTGGCTGATTATAACGGTCTCAATATCTCCGGGAGCAATGCCTTCTTCTGCCAGGCCGGCCAGCAGCCTGCCCTGACCTTTACTGCTATCGCCACCGGGACCCATTCCCGTATCCACCAGAACCTTATTGAGCCCGGTATCCACAAAAAGACAGTTGTAGGGGCCCAGCCACTGCTCCCACCGGTTTAATTGAATATTAAATCTCTTTAGTTCCGTTTTCAGATTCTCCGGAGAAGCAGCAGGAAAAAGCAGTTTAGCCGGTCGTTCATAGGGATAATAACCGTCATTAATGGCCAGGCATTTAAAATCCCCCACGGTAAAAGAGTATTTCCAGGGATCCATCAGGGCAAACCTCCTCTATTTCCGGGAAGCAGAACCCCCGGAATTTTGCCGAGTTATCAGTCCCAAATTATTCCTAACTTCTTATCCGTGCTCCACCCGGGAATTCTTAACATTCTTTTTTGGAAAAGGGGTGGCAAAAAAATTGAAGAGGAGAAAGGAAATTTTCAGAGAATTTTCTATTTATCACCGTGCCGCCGAATAAAAGGGTCGGCATAAAATAATAAAGGAGGGTTTCTATTATGGGAAGGTACACATTGACCTGTTTTTTGCTATGTCTGGTCTTGGTGCTGGGTATGACCTTCGTCCTTTCCGCCCACCAGGCTATTCCCGGGGAAGAGGAGTTTATTGCCGTCGTCCTGGGAAGCGGCGGAGGACCAAGGGAAGATGATGTTTCGGGTTTCATGGTCTGGCCAGGGGGAAAACCCGAGGAAGCAATTTTCTTTGACCCTGGAGTGCTCACGGTGGGGATTAGAAAAGCAGATGAAATGGGAAATCTCTGGGACTTCCAGGTGCCACCAGAGGAAGACATGACCAGAGAAGGGTTTATTTTGCAAAACGCCAGAGCTTACCTGATATCCCACGCCCACCTGGACCATATTTCGGCTATGGTAATAAATTCTCCTGACGATTCCCCCAAGGCTATTATGGGCACCCCAACCACTCTGAAAAACCTGCAGGAGCATGTATTTAACTGGAAAATCTGGCCCAATTTCGGTGATGCTGGCCCCGAACCTCACCTCGGACAGTACTCTTATATTGAACTTGTAAATGATACAGCCTGCTCAATTCCAGAAACTTCTATGACGGTTGAAGCTCTGGAACTGGCTCACGACTATCCCGGAACTTCAACCGCTTTCCTGGTTGAACATCAGGGCAACTACATTCTCCTTTGTGGTGATACAGGCCCTGACGAGGTTGAAGGAACTGATCACCTCTATCGTCTTTGGCAGAGAATAACCCCCCTGATCCAGGAAGGTTCTCTGCGAGGCATTTTCCTGGAAATCTCCTATACCAGTGATCGTCCTGATGACCTTCTTTTTGGTCATCTGACACCGCACTGGATGATGGTAGAATTGCGAAGGCTTGCTGAAATGGTGGATCCTGATAACCCTGAAGAGGCACTTGAGGGGCTTCGGGTAGTTGTTACCCATATCAAGCCCAAGTTTGTTCACTCCCCTTCTACCAGGCATACAGTGGAAAAAGAGCTCCTCCAGTTAAACGATCTCGGAATCCATTTTATCATCCCTTATCAGGGACATCGGTTGGAATTTTGATGCCCACACTTCCAGAAAAAGCCGAGTACAGTTAAGAACAGAGGAGTTCCAATATAAACCCTGATGAAAAGAAAAGGGAGAACCCTAAAATACGGGGCAGAAATTTTTTCCAATTACCGGGGAAATTGCTGCCCTTCTTTCTTTATTTAAGCATAATAGAAAAGAGCTTCAGTCCCTTCTCCCGGATCAAAAAGGAGTACCTGGCCTGTTTTTTAGGGGGCAAAATTCATTTTCCCCAGTTTCAATTCTCCAAAATCACAGGTCCGATAGCCACCCTGAAGTTCTTGATTAAGGTTAAAACGGTGACTTTGGGAAAAATTGCTTTCCAGGCAGAGGTTTAACGTCAGGTCGGTTAAATTGTAAACACAGGAATAAACGGTGGGGGTAGCATCCTGCAGCATCTCCAGCAGGCTAAACGAAGTTGTTTTATCAACTATCAGCCCCTGTTCCAGGCTTTCTTCAATTTTTTCCCTTCTCCAGCATGAACCTTCTCCCGCTCGGGAAACATTGGTCAGTCCAATACCTTTTTCTTTTTCCAGGTTAAAAATTTCTCCATAAACCCCTTCCTCAAATATTCCGGCCTGTCCTGCTTTATCTACAATCAAGTAGTGCACGGGAGGATAGCCCCGACTCTGCATATAATCCAGTTTGAACCCGGCCATCAACTCCAGGGCTTCCGGAGTACTCTCTGCCCTTTCCAGCACAAAACGGATCAGGCCCAGGTCATTCATGTTAGGCTTTTTCGCCATTTCTTTAGGGGAATCATTTACCGCAGCCACGCCGATAAAAAGGCCTGATGCATTTACCCCTTCATAGGGTCGATCGGATCCCATCTGTTCAATTAAGAATAAAGCGGGAACAGGCAGTCCATAAGAACGGGTGGGAGGGATAAAATGGAGGGCACCACCGTGCTGAATAAAATCAAAGTTGCGGCCCACAATTATCCTCCCCTGCTCAATTAGCCTGGTGAACATCGAACACATTCATTTTCACCTCTTTTTTGATTTCAGCTCTCCGGGTTGATCCAGGAACTGAACTCATAGCCGGGTTTAAGCTCTTTAGAATCCGAAAGTCAATGGAAAGCTGATCCCTGAACCTGCCGGAAAATTCTGTCCAGGGGTCCAGGAAAACTTTCTCCCCCTGTTTATAGCAGCAGGGAATAATCTTAAAACAGGCTGGCCATTTTCTCCACGCATTTATTTATACTTTCTTCCCGTTTTTTTTCATTCCAGAATACAACTTCTTTACCTTTTACTTCCGCTCCTTTATCAGCACAAATTTTTTCCATCTGGCCTGCAGCTCGATTACCACCCGTCCAGGCCCCCGGGAGCTGCTTGGTAACATAAAGCGCTACCTTTTTTCCCTTTAGTTCCGGTATTTCCTGCAGGTAAGCCATCATGGGTTGGGCCAGGGAAAAAGCATGCACCGGAGCCCCGAGGATAATAAAGTCATAGTCTTCCAGACCGGGAAAGTTGGTAAATTTCACCTTGCTCTCTCCAGGTTTTCCCTCTCCTTCAACCTCAATGCGGTGCAGTTCCACCGGATAATCCTTTTGCTCCAGTTTTTCCCTGATTTTCTGCCCCACACTGTGGGTATTTCCAGTTTTGGAATAAACAATAATTCCAACTTTCATCTGCTTACCTCCCCCTTATTGGTCTTTTTGCCAGCTTTCCGGGGCAATTACCGGTTTTTGACCTCCTACCCCGGATAATGCTAACGGGCAGGGTTAGATAATGGCCTTCCTGGAGGGGCCATTTTCTTACAGTTTCCCCTTCCTTATTATTCTAAACCCGTGGTTATTTTCCCTTTTTTACCGGTATCCAGAAAAAAGGACAGTTTGGAGATTAAACCTTGATCAGGCGGGTCTGGCAATTACAACCATGGGGGTCCTTAATTGAATTTTTTTTATCTGGCAGTTGAACTTAAGCAAACTGGCAAGGAAAATTAAATACAACTGGCGAAGAATTATACTTTATAAACTCCAAAAATTAAGATGAATTTTTGGTTAATCTGAACAGGGGGTTTAAAACTCATGGAACTCATTTATCGAGGCAAAACCAAGGATGTTTATGAACGGGAAGACGGCTTTTATCTCCTTAAATTTAAAGATGATGTAACCGGAACCGATGGCGTTTTTGATCCCGGGGCCAACACTGTAGGTTTATCAATCGAGGGGGCCGGGCGGGCCGGTTTAAAGCTGACTCAATTTTTCTTTGAAAAAATAAACGCAGCCGGAATACCCACTCATTTTGTGGATGCCAGCCTGGAAAATTCCACCATGACCGTAAAACCTGCCCGGATGTTCGGCGAGGGAGTCGAAGTTATCCTGAGATACAGGGCAGTTGGCAGCTTCTATCGGAGGTACGGCCGTTACTGCCGGGAGGGAGAAAAACTGGATGCCTATGTTGAAGTAACCCTAAAGGATGACGAGCGCAATGATCCCCTCATTACTGCAGAAGGCCTGGAATTATTGGGTATAATGAATCAGAATGAGTACCAGGAATTAAAAGACCTAACTCGGAAAATCGGGGCAATTGTTAAACAGGAGCTATCCAGGAAAGGCCTGGATCTATATGATATAAAGCTGGAATTTGGACGTCTGGATCCCTCCGGGGAAATTGCCCTGATCGATGAAATTTCCGGGGGCAATATGCGGGCTTTTCAGGGAGACCAACAGGTCCCCCCCCTGGAACTGGAGCAAATCATGCTCCAGGACTGAAACCCCAACCCCTAAAAGTGGCCGGTGCAGCAGACCTCTTCTGAGAAAGTTTATCTCTGCTGTTACCGGCTTTTTTATTTGCCTCATACTTTTTTCATCAGGGTCAGCCACCCATCCCCAAAAAAATTCAAATTTTACTGTTTTACCCCTGATCTTTTCTTAATTTTCCTTTTTTTGCTACTTTTCCCCCTATTGCTAATTTTCTTATTCTTTTGCAGGAGTTTTCTGATACCTGTAGAAACTAATCTATACCGGAAGACCCCACTGAGTTCTTTTTTTTGCATACATAATCCCTTATGCTCCCGGTAACTCCAGTACAGGTCTACGGAAAAAATTTAAGGAGGAGATTTTGTTGGGCAAACGTTTCGGAGTTTTACTGGTTTTGTTGGCCTTCATCATGGTTTTTTCGGGGACAGGCCTGGCAGATGAAGTTCGTATTGGTGTTTATGAGCCGTTGACTGGTCCCATGGCCGCTGGTGGGCAGATGACCCTGGAGGGTATCCGACTGGCCCACGAATTATATCCCACTGTTCTGGGTAAAGAAGTTCGCCTGTTCGTTGAAGACAATAAGACAGACAAGGCCGAAGCTGCCCTGACAGTAAGCCGATTGATTGAACTGCATCGGGTTAATGCCATCATTGGAACCTACGGTAGTTCACTGGCCATGTCAGGAGGTCCTGTTGCTGAAACCGCCGGTATTCCCGTAATGGGCTGCTCTCCAACCCATCCCCTGGTAACAGAGGGCAACGACTACTATTTCCGGGCCTGCTTCATTGACCCCTTCCAGGGCCACATTATGGCTACCTATGCCTATCACACCCTGGGTGCCCGCGAGGTGGCCATTATCCAGGATATTGCCCAGGACTACAGCGTGGGGCTGTCTCACTTTTTCCGGCAAGCCTTTGTTGAATTAACCGGAGACCCTGCTTCTGTAGTGGGAATGAGCTCCTATCAAACCCTGGATACCGACTTCACCGCCCAGCTGACCTATCTTCGTGGCCTGAATCCGGATGCAGTTTTCGCTCCCGGTTATTATGGTGACGTCGCCCTGCTGATCACCCAGGCCAGAGAACTTGGTATGGATATTCCCTTCCTGGGTGGAGATGCCTGCGAGGCCCCCGAGTTCATTGAAATCGGTGGGCAAAATGTAGAAGGAGTTGCCATCAGCACCCATTACAGTGCCGATGCCCCCGTAACTGAAGAGTCAACCAAGTTTGTTGAAGCGTTTTATGAAAAGTATGGCCACGCTCCCAGCGCTTTTGCCGCCCTGGGTTATGATGCCTATCTCTTGATTCTGGATGCTATCGAGAGAGCTGGTTCTATTGAGCCTGAAGATATCCGATTCGCCCTTTCTCAAACTGAAGGCTTTGAGGGAGCGACCGGGTTCATCACCATGGACGAAACTGGCAACGCGGTAAAAACCGGGGTTATACTTCAGGTACAAGATGGAGAGTTTATATACGCCGGTTCTGTAGAACCCCAGTAATAACCACACACTAGAAGGGAGTTGTTGGTATGTCTCTCACCCATTTCTTTCAGCACTTTACCAACGCCATTTACCTGGGATCGCTGTATGCTCTAATCGCCATAGGTTATACTATGGTTTACGGCATCCTGCGCCTGATCAACTTCGCCCATGGTGAACTGCTGATTGTTGGGGCATTCATTGCCTATTATGGGATCCTGATTTTCCACTTACCCTGGTGGCTTTCCTTCCTGGTGGCAATTGCACTGGGAGCCTTCGTAGGGGTAAGCCTGGAAAGGATAGCTTACCGACCTCTCCGCCAGCGGGATGCTCCCCGAATCTCTCTTCTGGTTTCGGCCATAGGAGCCTCCTTTTTCCTGCAAAATATTGGTCTGGTCATTATTGGAGGGCGGCATAAAGCCTTTTACCGCCCTCCTTTCTTTGCTCAGACCACACAGCTGGGTGAGGTTTCGGTAATGAATTTCCTCTTTGTGATACCACTGGTAACACTCCTAATCCTGGGGGGAGTCTTTTTCCTGGTTTACCGCACCAGAACAGGAATGGCCATGCGTGCTCTGGCCAAGGATTATCCCACTGCCCGCCTGATGGGTATTAATATTAACCGGATAATCGCCTATACCTTTGCACTGGGTTCAGGCCTGGCTGCCATAGGGGGAATTATGTATGCCATGCGCTATCCCGCCATTCATCCCCTGGCCGGAGTGCTGCCCGGTATTAAATGTTTTATTGCAGCTGTTGTAGGGGGTATTGGTAATGTTCCCGGAGCCGTCATTGGTGGGTTTATCCTGGGCTTTTTGGAAATAATGGGCATAGCTTTCTTCCCCCACCTGGCAGGCTACAGGGATGCCATTGCCTTCATTGTCCTGTTGTTAATCCTTTCCTTTAAGCCTACCGGGCTTATGGGTGAACAAGTTGTGGAGAAGGTGTAGCCTATGACCAAAAAACAGATGCTAATTCTCTTTATCGGTGCCGTTATTGTTGCGGGTTTTTTGGTGTATGCCAATCTTACCTTTGACGCTTATATGCTGAGAGTTCTGAACTTAATCGCCATTTATATGAGTGCGGCCCTGGGGCTGTGCCTGATTAATGGTTTTACCGGACAGTTTTCCCTGGGAATAGCCGGTTTTATGGCCGTTGGTGCCTATGCCGCTTCCCTGGTAACCCTGCCCATAGCAGCCAAAGAATCTATTTTCTTTATCACCCCTTTAATCTGGCCTTTTAGTGTCCTGGAACTTCCTTTTATTGCAGGAATTATCTTTGCAGCCATCGTTACGGCCATATTCAGTTTCCTGATCGGGTTCCCGGTTCTGCGTTTGCGGGGTGATTACCTGGCCATTGCCACTCTGGGTTTTTCTGAAATCATCCGGGTGGTTTCCACCAACACCATCTCCATTACCAACGGGGCCCTGGGACTGCGGGGCATACCCCCCTATACCAACATCTGGTGGTCTTTTGGTTTTGCAGCTTTTGCCCTTTTTGTTATCTGGCGGTTAATCAATAGCAGTTATGGCCGGGCCTTCAAGGCCATCCGGGATAACGATGTGGCAGCCGAAGCCATGGGGATCGGGTTGTTTAAAAACAAGCTCCTCGCTTTTGTGGTCGGTTCCACCCTGGCTGGAGTCTCTGGGGCCTTCCTCGCTCATCTTCTAACTGCGATTGATCCGGCCATGTTCCGGTTTTTCCTGACCTTCAACGTTCTCCTGATGATAGTCCTGGGAGGAATGAGCAGTATAACCGGGGCCGTTCTGGGAGCCAGTATTGTTACCTTCCTGTTCGAGTTTCTGCGCTACCTGGATTCGCCAATGGACCTGGGCTTCATTACCATTCCTGGCGCACCAGGCCTGCGCATGGTAATATTCTCAACCCTGCTGATACTAATGATCCTCTTCCGAAGACAGGGGCTGATGGGCAGCAAGGAGCTAACCTTTGAATGGATTGAAAAACAGCTGGCCCGGTTCGGGGGAAAAAAGGGCAAACCCAGAGAGGGGGATAGTCATGCCAATCCTTAAAATGGATGCAGTAACCAAGCGTTTTGGAGGGCTGGTTGCCCTCAAGGAATTCAACATTGAAATTAATCAGGGTGAAATAATTGGCCTGATTGGCCCCAATGGAGCGGGCAAAACGACTGCCTTCAACGTAATCACCGGTGTTTATAAGCCAGAAGAGGGCCATATTCTGTTTAATGACAAAAATATTACCCGTATGCGGGCCCATCCCCGAACGGCAATGGGAATCTGTCGGACCTTCCAGAATATCCGACTTTTTGACCATATGTCAGTCCTGGAAAATATTCTGGTGGCCATGCACATCCGCCTGAAAAAGTCCATCTTTTCTGTAATAGCTGGTTCTCCTGGTTACCGCGCCCGGGAAAAAGAAATGACCGAAGAAGCCATGGAACTTTTAAAATATGTGAACCTGGAGCACCTGGCCAAGGAGCGTGCTCCCAACCTTCCTTACGGCCAGCAGAGGCGCCTTGAAATTGCGCGGGCCCTGGCCACGCGGCCCCAGCTACTGCTGCTGGATGAGCCGGCGGCGGGAATGAACCCCCACGAAACAGCTGAATTGATGGAATTTTTGAATCAAATAAGGGATGAATTTAAATTAACTCTCTTTTTGATCGAACATCAGATGATGGTGGTAATGGGAATCTGCCAGAGAATCCTGGTGCTGGACTATGGACGGACCATTGCTGATGGTAGTCCCCGGGATATTCAAAATGACCCCAAGGTCATAGAAGCTTATCTGGGGGTGAAAGACAGTGCTTGAGCTTAAAGATGTTCACGTATATTACGAAGGGATCCATGCCCTCAAGGGAATTTCCCTGCGGGTGGAAGAAGCCAGCATTGTTACCCTTATCGGCGCCAATGGAGCCGGTAAGTCCACCACCCTCAAGGCTATTTGTAATATGATCCCCTATCAGGGTAGCATCACCCTTAAGGGTCAGGACCTGAAAAAAGTTAAGACCCATGAAATTGTTTATCAGGGAATGACCATGGTTCCAGAAGGACGACGAATATTCACCAATCTCAATGTCACGGAAAACCTTGAATTGGGGGCCTTTGCCCGCCAGGACAGGAAAGAAGTTGAACGGGACCTGGAATGGGTTTTCAGTCTCTTCCCCCGCCTGAAAGAACGGGAAAAACAGCAGGGCGGAACCCTTTCCGGGGGAGAACAGCAAATGCTGGCCCTCGGCCGGGCTTTAATGTCCCGACCCAAACTGCTTTTAATGGATGAGCCTTCCCTGGGACTGGCGCCTTTTTTGGTTAAGGATATTTTTAAGATGATTGAGACCATTCATCAGGAAAAAGTAACCATCCTACTGATTGAGCAAAACGCTCATATGGCTCTCAAAGTAGCCGACTATGGATATGTCCTGGAAACCGGTTCGGTGGTCCTAGAAGGACCCGGAAAAGAACTAATTGACAGTTCCAAGGTAAAAGAAGCCTATCTCGGCCGGGAAGTGGAAGTCTAAATTTCCCGGACCGCCATTTGATCTGCCTTTAACCCCGGCGGGGAGGAAGTGCTCCTTGCTCCCCGTTCCGGGAAAGGGCACAAGTGGGGAAAATTCACCGGGTTCTGGACTTCCCTATGGATGGTCCCGAGCCTTTTTATTGCTAAGATTAAACGTTGAAAATGAACCCCTGGAGGAGGAATTATATGAACAGGTTACGCTCCGTTGATTCAGAAGCTGCCGCCCTGGTTGAAGCCGAATTAAAAAGGCAGAATACTACCCTGGAGCTAATTGCTTCGGAAAATTTTGTCTATGAGGCCATCCTGGAAGCTCAGGGTTCCATTATGACCAACAAATACGCTGAAGGCTATCCCGGTAAAAGATATCACGGAGGGTGTGAACATATTGACCTCATGGAGGACCTGGCCCGGCAAAGAGCCTGCCAGCTCTTTAAAGCCGATCATGCCAATGTTCAACCCCATTCGGGGGTCAATGCCAATCTGGCCGCCTACATGGCCCTGATCCAACCAGGAGATACTATTCTGGGGATGTTCCTGCAGCACGGGGGGCACCTTTCCCACGGCAGCAAGGTCAGCATTACCGGGTCCTTTTATCGAAGTTTTTTCTACGGGGTCAATCCCGATACCGAGCTTATTGATTATGATGAGGTGCGCAGTAAAGCCCTCGAACATAAGCCCCGCCTGATAATTGCCGGGGGCAGTGCCTATTCCAGGACCATAGATTTTTCCATTTTCCGGGAAATTGCGGATGAAGCCGGAGCATTATTTCTGGTTGACATGGCCCATATTGCCGGACTGATAGCCGCTGGGGTCCATCCCAGCCCGGTAGAGTATGCAGATATCGTCACCAGTACCACCACCAAGACCATGCGCGGGGCCCGGGGAGGTTTCATCCTCTGCGGTAGGGATCGGGCCGATGCGGTGGATCGGGCCGTTTTCCCCGGAACCCAGGGCGGCCCTATTTTACAGAATGTCCTGGCCAAGGCAGTAACCTTTAAAATGGCCATGCAGCCCGCATTTCGACAGTACCAGGAACAGGTAGTAAAAAATGCAGACCTGCTGGCCCAAAGTCTCCGGGACAGAGGCCTGCGTATTGTAACCGGGGGCACAGATAATCACCTGCTCCTGGTTGATCTGCAGCCTGCGAACTTAACTGGCCATCAGGGGGAAATAATCCTGGAGGAACTGGGCATAACGGTCAATAAGAATATGATCCCCTTTGATCCCAGGCCTCCTGCGGTAACCAGCGGTATCCGAATGGGAACTGCCGCCATAACCTCCCGGGGAATGAAAGAAGATGAAATCACTGAAATTGCCTCTATTATTGCTGCAGCCCTGGGGGAAGGTGAGAACCTGGATCCGGCCCCCTACCGGCAGCGGGTTATGGAACTCTGCAGGCAATTCCCCCTCTACCTGGATCCCCTGGAATTTGCGGCCCTCTAGTTTTTCTACCCGAAAAAACTAACTATTAAAGCGCTCCTGCAGCAGGAGCGCTTTTTTTGAATTACCCTTAAGGGTCCGAAATAGAGGTTATATTAATTAACGGTAGTTACAAAAAAAGAGCCGCCCTTGTAGGCGGTAAAGCTAAAATACTTATAAAATCAGGGTTTCAAATATTCTCTCGGAAAAAAACATGGGCCCCCTCATACTGATTATTTCCATGAGTATTCCCACTATAGGTGTTGTGGTTTTCTATTCCCGGCGGAGAGTTTTCACGGTCCCAGGGTTCGCCATCTTTTCCATAGATGGAGACATTATCGTAAACATAAATCCCTCCTCCATAGTTAGATGAATAATTATCGCTAATGGTATTGCCATAAATACTGTTCTCTCCTGAAAAAATCGCCAAAGCACCTCCTGCAGCCTGGGAATGCTCTTCAGCCCTATTTTTGGAAAACAGGTTATCTACTATAGTAATATCGTAGTCTTCTTCTATTGCTATATAGATTCCTCCACCTCTTCGGTAAGCTCTATTCTCAATAAATTGATTATCCTCAATGTGGGCCTGAGAGGAATGTATTCTAATTCCCCCTCCTCCTCCGTTGGGGTGCCAGGCTATATTATGAGAAATTGTGTTCCCTGATATATTTGCCATTGAAAACCTGCTCAGAGCTATGCCGCCACCAGAACCCCTTAATCCTCCTTCTTCCCCTGCTATGTTATTACTTATAGTATTGTTGACAATACCCACCTGGGAGTTATAATCAACTACTACTGCCCCAACATTATAACCCAAATTATGGGATATGAAATTTTCCAATATTTCTGCTGTTGAGTTATTAGCAATAGTAATAGCACTTCCAAACCGATCCCCTCTACCGTTATTATTGGTTATATTATTATTGGAAATGACGGCTTCAGATTGGTTATAAACCATAATACCGCCTACTCCATAATCTGTACTGTTATTTTTAATAACATTCTCATAGATTGTGGCCCCGGCCTTATATATATATATTACACCATTTCCACCCTCATGATCTTTCAAAATATTCTCTTTTATTATGGGGTTCCCTTGGTTGGTAATATAGATCCCCACTCCCTCGCGTCGAACAGTTTGATTGGCCTGGATTGTATTTCCAATTATTATAGGGGATGATTGATCGTTAATCCATAAACCTCCTCCGTACCAGGCCTTGTTTTCAGTAATAACGTTCCCTTTCAGAGTGGGAGATGAGTCTTTATCAATTATTATTCCGCCACCATTCCCGGTTTTGGCATCGCCATTGGTAATTGTAAATCCCCACAAAAGGGCCTGTTCGCACTCGCCATTACTAAAAGTTACTACCCTTCCTTTACCATCGCCATCAATCACAGTACTCTCCACTATCAACTCATCTTCAGGATCAACGCTCTTGACTACTATTGCCTTCCCATTGAAAGTAATGTTCTCCCTGTAAACTCCCGGGGATACAACAATAGTTATCCCTTCTTCAGCAGCATTAATGGCTTCTTGGATTGTTAAATACTGGTCTGGAACGGTAATTACCATGGGCTCGAAGACCGCAATAATCTCTTTATTTTCATTCAATATGATCCTGAATTTATGTTCCTCTCCCGACACGGAAACAACAGAACCCTTGTGCTTTCCTTCCCATCCGGAGAATTTCCAGCCACCCTGGGGGATTACTGTTAAATCTACACTGGTGTTTGCTAAAAAAGTTCCTCCCTCTGGTATCACCTGCCCTTTTCCTTCAACACCGATAATTAGTGTGTATTCATCTAAAACACCATTACATCCTGTAAAAAAGATACACCCCAGAACCAAAGCCAAAACGACGCCAAGAGCCTTCCTCCGCATTTTTCATACCTCCTCTTTCTTCACAAAGGAATTTTTCCATAAGAGCCTTCGTGCCGATTAAGCCAGGAGTTCTCTCAGAGGATTTTTATCCAGGCTAAAAGCCCTCTCCAGGTGATCTTGCTTCACCAGGCATGTGTTATTTTTATTCTACAAAACTTATAAATATCCTTCATGGGGTTTTCAACTACCTGTAAAGGTTACACTCGGGCTATAAAAAAGAAGGTTCTTCTCCATTTTAGTGGACAAATTAAAACTTAAAAGAGAAGGACATCCACGATACTCCAAGAAAAATTAAGCTAAGCCCAGCTAATTCCAAGGAGGTATCGTGAATGTCCAACTTAAGTATAGCATCTTTATTCCCCTTTCGTCGAGTATGTATTTCAAACCCAGAAGAGTTAGAAATCGGATCCGGGCCTGCCGGTCTAATTGAAGCGCGTCCAGACAAAAGATTTTCACCACTTTGTTCTTTTTGTGGCAGTATTGCCAGGAGGATCCACGATCATAATTTTAGGTTCATCAGAGATCTGTCTCTGGGACAACACCAAATTAGGGTTCAGTTGCATTATAGAAAGGTAAAATGTCAAAATTGCAATTCTGTTAGAGTTGAAGAGGTGGGAGTTTGTCCATCAGGCGGCCCTCGAACAACACATCGTTTGGCCAGCTACATCCAGGATTTGTGCAGACACATGACAATTGAAGACGTGGCCAACCACCTGAATTTAGACTGGAAAAC
>PWFS01000071.1 GCA_003554145.1 Halobacteroidaceae bacterium
GAAGCCGCCCGGGAGGGACTTATTCGCTTACAGCGGGGTGAAAAAGAACTGGCTGTTCATAGCCGCTGCGGGACTACTATCCTGGTTTTTAACATTATTTCCTCAATTGTTTTTCTTACAATTCTTTTTGGGTTTGGGGCCTTTACCCTGATCCATGTAATTCTGGCCATACTGCTGGCCAACCTGGTTGGACCCTACCTGGGGATTTTCTTTCAAAAGTGGCTTACTACTTCCAGCAGGGTAGAGGACATGATTATTCGGGGGGTAGAAAACCGTTCTCCCCAGGGGATAATGGACCCCAGCTGGTTTTTTATCCGAACTGCTGTCCTCAGAACCCTTAACTAGTTTTTAAAGGAGGTTGCCCCTGCTTGTCGAACTAAAAATATGATAATCTGGAAGGTGTAATATGGAGATCAGGCAGGATTTAAGGGGGATGAAAAAAGAAGAAATTGTGAACCTGATGGAGGAAATAAAGGAGCCTTCCTTCCGCGGGGAACAGGTCTTTCAGTGGATTCAGGGTCGGGGAGTCAGCAAATGGGAGCAGATGCATAATCTGCCTCAGGGATTAAAGGAAAAACTGGCCACCAGGACTTTTATTCCACCCTTAAAACCGGACCGAGAATGGGAAGGACAGGATGGAACCAGAAAATTTTTATTTGAGCTTTTTGATGGGGAAAAAATAGAAAGTGTCCTTTTAAAACATCCTGACCACTATACGCTCTGTATTTCTACCCAGGTCGGATGTCGATTTAATTGCCTGTTCTGTGCCACAGGGAAAATGGGTTTAAAACGTAATCTAATGGCTGGGGAGATAACCGGCCAGGTTCTGGAAGTTGTTTTCAGGGAAAAAATTAAACCCCGCAACGTTGTTTTTATGGGTATGGGTGAACCCCTGGATAATCTGGAAGCCGTCCTGAAAACAATTTACCTGCTGGGAGATCAGCAGGGGCAGAATATCGGCCAGCGCCGGATCACCATCTCCACCTGTGGACTTATTCCTGAAATTAACCGGCTTGCTGCCCTCGAGCTGCAGTGTGTTCTGGCAATTTCCCTGAATGCTCCCGCTGATGATTTGCGGAGCAAGCTAATGCCGATAAATCGCACTTATCCCCTGGAGGAATTGCTCCGGGCCTGCCAGAATTATTTTACTACCAGCGGACGCCGGATTTCTTTTGAATATGCCTTGATTAAAGGAATAAACGATACCCCGGATCATGCCCATCATCTTGCTGCCCTCCTGGGGAAATTTCCCGCCCATATTAATCTCCTGCCTGCCAACCCCATTCAGCATGCCGGTTTTGAAGGGGCCGGAGAGGAAACTTTAAAAAGATTTTTAAGTATTCTGGAGGCCAGTGGCCTTCCAGTAACAGTCAGAAGATCCCGGGGTCAGGATATTCAGGCGGCCTGTGGTCAACTCAATCCGCTGGAAGGGGAGGATTAAAGGATGTTTCAGTTGCGCACCGGCTATTTAACCGATATGGGTTTGATGAGACCCAGGAACGAAGATGCCCACCTGGTGCAGATATCCCAGGAAATTAAGAAAATTGCAGTTGCAGATGGGATGGGGGGACATCAGGGAGGGCATATAGCCAGCAGTTTAGCCCTGGAAGTTATCGATGGCTATTCTTTTCATAAGGAAACCCTGCGGGAGGATATGGAGAAAGCCATATTGGAGGCCAATAAAAGAATTAAAAACAGGGCTCTTACTGACCCGGGACTGGAGGGCATGGGAACAACTCTGACCCTGCTGGGAATCAATAATCGGAATGGCCTGGTGGCCCATGTTGGTGATAGTCGCCTTTATCTTTTTCGGGAAGAAAAGCTGGAAAGAGTGACCCGGGATCATTCTCTGGTTGAGGAAATGGTCAGACAGGGGAAATTAACTCCCGAAGAGGCTGCATTTCACCCCCAGCGCAATGTTTTGCTCCAGGCCCTGGGACTGGAAGAAAAACCGGATATTGAGTTTTATGAACTCCAGTTTAAAGAAGGAGATCTCCTGCTCCTCTGCACAGATGGTTTAACGGGCCTGGTTGGTGAAGAGGAGATTTCCCGGTTGCTGGTTGAGCGCAAGGAGTTGCAGCAGCTGGCCCGGGAAATGGTAGAAAAAGCCAACGCCCGGGGTGGGCATGATAATATAACCGTTGTTCTCTGTTCTTTTGAAGAAGAACAGCCTTAAAAGAGGTGGGAGTTAATGGAGGGCCGAATTTTAAATGATAGGTATAAACTTGAGCAAAAAATAGGTGAGGGCGGAATGGCTATCGTTTTTCGAGCTGAAGATCAACTGCTCGGGAGAAAGGTAGCGGTTAAAGTTTTGCGTCCTCAATTTGCCAGTGATATTGATTTTATCCGTCGTTTTCAGCGAGAGGCCAGGGCTTCGGCCAGCCTCAACCATCCCCATATTGTTAATGTTTATGATATTGGCCAGGATGGTGATTATCATTACCTGGTCATGGAAAATGTTTTTGGTATAAACCTGAAACAGAAATTAAAAAATCAGGGCCGTATTCCTGTTGATGAAGCGCTGGATATTGCCTCCCAGATAGTAGGGGCCCTGGCCTGTGCCCACCTCAATGATATAGTGCACTGTGATATTAAACCCCATAATATTCTCCTTACTGAAGATAAAGGCTGTAAGGTAACTGACTTTGGAATTGCCCGTGCAGTATCTGCAGCAACCCTAACCCATACTGACAGCGTGGTAGGTTCTGCCCCCTATATTTCTCCCGAGCAGGCCCGGGGAGAGCGTCTTACCTCGGCTTCTGATATTTACTCTCTGGGGGTTGTTTTATATGAAATGATAACTGGCCGGCTTCCTTTCGAAGCAGAAGCCCCAATTACCCTGGCTTTAAAACATATTCGAGAGGAGCCTCTCCCGCCCTCAGAGTTGCTACCCGATATCCCTACCTTTATCGAGAAAATTATTATGAGGGCCCTGGAAAAAGATCCTGGGGAGCGGTTCCCGGATGCTGAAAATATGCTTCAGGTTCTTCAAAACGCCCAAAAGACTCTGCAGAGTGAAAAAGAAGATGAAAGCTATTTGGTGGAGGAAGCAAAAACTCAGGAACTCAAACGGATCAAAGATTATACTGACTATAGCCGGGATTATAAACCCCGGATCAAAATTAGAGAAAAAGAAAAGAAAGAAAAGAAAGAAAAAAAAGGAAGGGAAACCAGCAAAAGGAGAAAAACTGGCGAGGAAAAACCCCCCTCCCGGACCAGAAAAAAACCTAAGGCCAGGCCTTCAATCCCCGCACTGAGTTCCAAACTATATAACTATCGCTATTTTGTTTATTCAGCCATTCTTTTGCTTTTGTTTCTGGGAACCGCTCTGGGACTTTACTCCTGGTACATGTCAGTTCCCGTTGTCGAGGTTCCAGACCTGGTGGGGCTAAGCGAAAGTGAAGTGGAGGAACGCCTGCAGGATTATCAGCTTGATTTTGTGATCAGTGGTGATCAGCCCCACGGCGAAATTCCCCTGGGGTATGTTGTTTCCCATTTCCCCCGTGCTGGAACCAGTATTCGCGCTACCAGGGATGTGCGCCTGGTTTTAAGCAGTGGACCAATGTGGACTGAAGTTCCAGATTTATTTGGTAGTTCTCTGCGGGAAGCAGAGATTATCATTGGAGCAGCTGGTCTGGAGATTGGAGAATTAGAATATGAGTTCAGTGAGGAATATGAGGCCAACATCATTATCGGGCAGAAACCCGAAGCGGGGAAAGATATTGTTGCCGATGAAAAAATTGACCTGCGAATAAGTCAGGGTAGCGAGGCCTTTACCGTTCGAATGCCCAGTCTTACCGGACTGACCCAGGCCCAGGCTGAAGATCGTCTGGCTGAACTGGGTTTATCCCTGGGCGAAATTGAGACCGAGGAATCCCGGCGTTTCAGGGAAGGGCACATTATTGAACACAGCCCTGAGAGGGGATCACCCATGATTGAAGGAAGCCGGGTTGATGTGGTTATGAGTTCAGGCCTGATAAATGAAGAAGATGCCCCGGTTTATTCCCCCGCCATCAGGATCCCCGTTCCGGGAGGAGATCCTGAGCAGGAAATCAGGATTGAAATTGAAGATAATAACGGTCATTATATTCTTTATGAAGAAACTCACAGCCCCGGAGAACGGGTTTTTCAAAGGGTGCATACGGTGGGGCCCACAACGGTTAAGGTCTTTATTAATGGAAATCTGGAGAAAGAAGAAAAAATTGGTCATTAGGGGGTTCTATGGAAAACGCTATTGTTTTGAGGGCCAGTGGTGGAGAGTTTCATATATGGACCGAAGAGAAAGGGGAAAGAACCCTGGCAGTGGCCCGCGGACGGCTAAAAAAAGAAGGGGTTAAAATCCACCCGGGAGATCGGGTTCAGTATGTTGTTGAAGATGACCGCCCGGTAATAGAAAAGGTCCTGACCAGGAAAAACCTTCTTTTCCGGCCCCGGGTAGCCAATGTGGATCAACTGATTATTGTGGTCAGCCTGGAACATCCTCCCCCGGATTATCTGTACCTGGATAAAATTCTGGCCCTGGCAGAATGGTTCCAACTGCCAGTAACAATATGTGTCAATAAAATTGATCTCGATGGCCTGGAAATGGAAAGGATAAAAAAGGTTTATGAGCCCCTGGGTTATCGGATCATATATACTTCTGCTCTTCACGGCGAGGGGGTAGAAGAATTAAAGCGAACTGTGGCAGGGCAGACAGCAGTTCTCATTGGTTTAACCGGGGTGGGGAAATCCACCATGTTAAATCAAATTAACCCCCAATGGGAACTGGCAACAGGGGAGGTAAGCCGCAAACTGGGTCGGGGTAGACACACCACTAAACAGGTTCAGCTTTTTCCCTGGGAAGATGGTTTAATTACAGATACACCTGGTTTTTCCCAGTTAAAAATTAACCTCATTCCCCGCAATTCCCTGCCCTTTTCCTTTGTGGAGTTTATCCCTCTCCAGGAAAAATGCCGTTTCTCTTCCTGTTATCACAACAAAGAACCCGGGTGTGGAGTAAAAAAAGGAGTGGAGGAGAGCATTGTGGCCTCCAGTCGATATAATAACTATATAAGGTTACTAAAGGAGCTGGATTAATATGGGTGGGATAAAGATTGCTCCCTCGATACTGGCTGCCGATCCCCTTTTTCTGGGTGAAGCCCTGGATAATGTGCAGGGGGCTGATATGCTGCATCTGGATATTATGGATGGTCATTTTGTCCCCAATATTTCCATGGGCCCGGCAGTGGTAGAGGCCTGTCGGAGGGGTTCTAATTTGCCCTGTGAGGCTCATTTAATGATTGAGAAACCGGAACGACTTTTATCCTCTTTTATTGAGGCTGGTAGCAATATCATCACTCTCCATCAGGAAAGTACTCCCCACATTTACCGGGGTATTCAAAAAATAAAGGAAAATGGAGTGGGTGTAGGGATTTCCCTTAACCCCGGCACTCCTCTTTCTGTCCTGCAGTCCATCTGGGAGGAAATTGACCTTTTGCTTTTGATGACCGTTAATCCAGGTTTTGGTGGACAGTCCTTTATACCAGCAATGGTAGAAAAAATAAGGGAAGCCCGGCACCTGATCGATAGCGGCAATAAAGAGATTGAACTGGCAGTGGATGGGGGAGTAAATGAGGGCAATGTTGGAGAAATTGTAAGGGCCGGAGCCAGCCTTTTGGTTGCCGGGTCAGCAGTTTTTGGCCGGAATAACGGAGAGGGCTGGCAGTCTTTTAAAGAAAAGGTTCTCCAATTAGAGGAATAAGGGGTTGGATTGACGAAAATTTAAATTAGAATAAAAAAGCCCTTACTGGGGGAGCTTCTTGCTGAGAGGACGGTCTCTGCCGTCGACCCCAGAACCTGAACCAGGTAATACTGGCGGAGGGAAGTGAGGAATTAATCCCAAAATCTCCGTTGCTATCTGCTCAGGGTCAGGCTTATCCCCGGGGGGCTGCGGAGGAGGATCATTTGTGGCAAAAAAAATTGAATTGCGGTTAATGACGGAAATTGGACTGGCAGTTGCGCTGGTTGTTATTCTGGATCTGTTTAAGCTGTGGCGGGCTCCACAGGGCGGATCGGTAACCCTCGCCGTTGTTCCTTTGATAGTGGTTGCTTTCAGGCACGGCCTGCCGGCAGGGATGATGGCCGGTGGAGTAGCCGGGGTTATCAAGCTCTTTCTGGGCCCCTATATTATTCATCCCGCCCAGGCTATTCTGGACTATCCCCTGGCTTTTATGTTCATCGGACTGGCGGGTCTTTTTTATGAGGGCTTTCAGCGGACAGACGTTAAAAGGAATTTGTTTCTGGCAGCAGGTGTAGGGGTTGGCTTTCTGGCACGTTTTGCGTGTCATTTTGTGACCGGCTTGATTTTTTTCGGACATTATGCTCCGGAGGGAACGCCGGTGGTAATTTACAGCTTAACCTACAACCTTTCCTTTATTATCCCGGAAGGGTTGCTGACTTTTGTGGCAGTCCTGGCTCTCAGCTATAAACGAGGGATTTTTACAGGGAGGTAATCTTTTGGGGATTAAGAGGGAGTTTGCCATAATAAAAATGCTGCAGGAAATACTGCCTCCGCCTTCGGATAGGGTAGCCCTTGGTATCGGGGATGATGCAGCAGTTCTGGAGACTCCCTCGGGGAATGAGGTCTTTTCCACTGATGTCCTGGTTGAAGATGTGCATTTTAAGAAATCAGCCCATCCACCCTTCCTCCTGGGAATTAAAGCGGTTTCCGCAGGTGTAAGTGATATCAGGGCCATGGGAGGTATCCCCTCCTATGGTCTTTTAACCCTGGCTTTGCCAGGTCAGGTGGAGGATAATTATTTAGAAAAGCTGGGGCAGGGGATTGCCTGGGGTTGCCGTCACTATGGATTACAGGTGATTGGGGGCGATACCACGGGTTCTCCCGGCCCCATTTTCATTAATTTAATGGTCTGGGGTTATGGCCAGGATATTATTACCCGGTCAGAAACGGTGGTGGGCGACTTAATCTGGGTTACCGGGACCCTGGGTGATGCCCGGGCTGGTCTGGATTGGATCCAGGGGGCAGAAACCCAGGAAATCAGCTCAGTGGAAAGGTTATTCCGGGAAGAAAAACCGGATCATTTTCTGGCTCCAGAACCGGCCCGCCTGGCCTTAAAGCACTTTTCTCCGGTAATTGACCCTGAACTGGGTTCCCTGCTGGCAGGAGCAGTTAATGCGATGGTGGATATCAGCGATGGGCTTTCAGATGACCTGGGCCATATCTGTCAGCAGAGCCGGGCGGGAGCTCTAATTTATCGGGATAGGATTCCCATTTCCCCGGAATTGAAGCGGTGGGCCAAACATAGCGGAGAAGACCCCCAGGAGATTGCTTTGAAGGGGGGAGAAGATTATGAACTTCTTTTTTGTGCTGCTCCGGCAAAAGAACAGGAAATCAGGAAAATACTTGATGGCCGTGGTGTTCGGGGGACAATAATTGGGGAAATAAAGCCCCGGGATTATGGTCGGAAAATTGCCCGGGGGACTGAAATTGAGGAATTAAAACCAGGAGGGTGGGATCATTTTGCCCGATAGGACCTGCTATATTATGGCCGGGGGACAACTTTTGGGTGACCCCAATCTTTATAGGGACTTTTTAATTAACCGCAAACCCCTATTTGCAGCGGATCGAGGGGGAGAATACCTGTGGCGGTGGGGTCTGTCTCCAGAAATGATAGCAGGAGATTTTGATTCTATTGACTTCCCCACCCTGAAAGAAATGCAGAAAGCCGGGGTTCCCTGGCAGAAACATCCCCAGGAAAAAGATGAAACTGACCTGGAAATATTGGCAGAAATAGTTCTGAAAAAGGGTTTTCAGCGAATAAACATTTTGGGAGCATGGGGCGGGAGGCCTGATCAGACTCTGGGCAGTATTGCTGTCCTCCACAAAATCAAAAAAAAAGGGGCCCATGGCCTTATTTTAAACCCCTGGAATAGCGTGGAAATTATTGAAAAAAGAATTGGCCTTGACCGGGAGACGGGAGCGGATTTTTCCCTGCTGCCCTGGGCTGGCCCGGTCAGGGGCCTGAGCATCAGCGGTTGTAAATATAATGTGCAGGACTTGAATTTAAATCCAGATGAAACCCGGGGTTTAAGTAACCGAGTAGAATCCCCGGCGGGGCATATTAACTTAAAAGAAGGTCTTTTGATCCTGATCAGGCATTTTAAGGACCCTTTTGGCCTCCAGGCTTTTCAGGGGAAGGATCAGATGGATAAGGAATCAGAGCCTTTTTATTGATCCTGATTTTTAAAAGGATATCAACCATTAAGGCAGGAATATAGATGGTTAAAATTGAATAAAAGTGGGAGAAAAAAGAAAAGGAGGCCCTGCTATTGAATTGGAATAGGAAACACATTCTGGAAATTGAGGAAATGACAGTTGAGGAAATAATGACTTCTTTTGAGAAAAGCCACGAATATCTGCAGACCATGGACCAAAAACCCGGTGATGTTTTGCCCGACCTCAAAGGTTACACTGCGGTCAACCTGTTTTTTGAACCCAGCACCCGGACCAGGATGTCTTTTGAACTGGCCCAAAAGCGTCTGGGAATGGAGGTTTTAAACTTCTCTTCGGGGGCCAGCAGCCTGGCCAAGGGAGAAACCTTTATTGATACTATTCAAACAATTGACGCCATGAACATTGATGCCATTGTCATGCGGCATGTTCAACCCGGAACTCCGGAGCTGGCTACCAGATATACCAGTGTTCCCGTTCTTAACGGAGGAGATGGTTCCCGGGCTCATCCCACCCAGGCTCTCCTGGACCTTTTTACCATCTGGAATCGGGGTATTGATTTTAAGGGGTTGAAGGTTGCGATAATTGGGGATATCCTGCACAGCCGGGTGGCCCGTTCGGAAGCCCTGGGTCTTCAGAAACTGGGAGCAGAAGTGGTCCTGGTTGGACCGCCGGCTCTCATCCCTGGTGACTTAATTAAAAGAGGTTTTCAAACAGAAAATGATATTGATCAGATTCTGGAAGATGTGGATATCCTGTACCTATTGAGGATTCAGAAGGAGCGTATGGCTGAAGCCTTTATTCCCAATGAGGAAGAATATTTTCGCCTGTACGGGATCAATGAAGAGCGCCTGGAAAAAACGAGGGGAAATTGCTTTATAATGCACCCCGGACCTGTAAATAGGGGAGTTGAAATTGAAGATGGCCTGGTGAACCATCCCCGTTCAGCCATTCTGGAGCAGGTTCGCAATGGGGTAGCGATGCGTATGGCTTTACTTTATCTTTGCCTGAAGGGTTAGAAGAAAGGTGGGATCTTTTCTTGCGGGAAATAAAGAGCCAGGAAATTACCGACAGGGTTGCTCAAAAACTGATAGAAATTAACCTGAAACTGGCGACCCCCCTTTGTAATAGTTTAGAAGAAAGCCTGAACATGGAAGAATCCTCCCTGGGGCGGGAATTGATCAATCAACTCCTGGAAAATGCCAGGATTGCCAGAGAACAAAGTATTCCCATATGCCAGGACACGGGGATGGTAGTTGCTTTTGTCCGGATAGGAGAAGGAGTCCGGATTATTGGAAATGGCCTGGAGGAGGCCATTAATCAGGGAGTGGCCCGGGGCTATCGGGAGGGTAATCTTCGCCAATCAATGGTTCTGGATCCCATTTTTGAGCGAAAAAACAGCGGGGATAACACCCCGGCAATACTTCATACTGAAGTGGTTCCCGGGGAGGAACTGACCGTGGAAATTGCTGCCAAGGGTGGAGGTAGCGAAAATATGAGTCAGCTAAAAATGATGAAACCCGCTGATGGGCCCGAGGGCATTATGGACTTTGTCTGCGAAGTTGTTGAAGAAGCAGGGCCCAACCCCTGTCCTCCGCTGATTATTGGAGTGGGGGTAGGAGGCTCGATGGAAAAGGCTGCTGTCCTGGCCAAAAAAGCTTTATTCCTTCCTCTGGATTATGAGCATCCCCATTCTCGCCTGGAAGCTTTTTCTCAGGATATACTGGCCCAGGTTAATAAAACTGGTGTGGGACCCCTTGGTCTTGGAGGAAGAACTACAGCTTTAAAGGTTAATCTGTTAACCCATCCCTGCCATATTGCTTCTTTACCGGTTGCAGTTAATCTAAACTGTCATGCTGCCCGCCATGGTCATATTGAATTTTAGGGGGGAATTTTGTGATCCAGTTAAAAGCACCTCTTACATCGGAAGAATTGATTGATTTAAGGGCTGGAGACCGGGTATCCCTATCCGGGACTATTTTTACCGCCCGGGATGCGGCCCATCGCAGGTTAACTGAAGCCATTAATGACGGCCAGGAACTGCCTTTTTCCCTGGAAGGCAGTGTGATTTTTTATGTTGGGCCCACCCCGGCCCCACCGGGTCGAGTGGTTGGTTCTGCCGGACCAACTACCAGCGGAAGAATGGACCCCTATACCCCTCTTCTTCTGGAAAATGGGGTTAAAGGATTAATTGGTAAAGGGAAGCGTTCAGAAATGGTAAAAAATGCTCTAAAGAAGTACCGTTCCGTCTATTTTACGGCAACCGGGGGCGCAGGCGCTCTCCTCTCCCAGTGTATTAAAGGGGCAGAAACAATTGCTTATGAAGATCTGGGGCCGGAGGCAGTGCACCGGTTGGAAGTTGTGAATTTTCCCCTCATTGTTGCTAATGACACGGCTGGCAATGATATTTTTCAGGAGGGGAAGGCTAAATATCAGATTCGGTAAAGGAGGTTAAATAATGGACAAACTGAAGAAAGATGCCCTTGAACTGCACCGCAGGCATAAAGGGAAAATTGAAGTCCGGGGTAAGGTTGGAGTGAAAACCCCCCGGGATTTAAGCCTGGCTTATTCACCTGGAGTGGCGGAACCCTGCAGGGAAATAGCTGAGAATCCTGAACTGGTAAATGATTATACTGCCCGGGGCAATCTGGTTGCCGTTGTTTCTACCGGGACTGCGGTTTTAGGGCTGGGTGATATTGGGCCCAAGGCAGCAATGCCTGTAATGGAGGGCAAGTGGGTTCTTTTTAAAGATTTTGCAGGTATTGATGCTTTTCCACTGTGCGTGGGAACAAAAGATGTTGATGAAGTTGTAAATTTCGTTAAATTGCTGGAACCCACCTTTTCTGGAATTAACCTGGAGGATATTGCTGCTCCAGCCTGTTTTGCCATTGAAAAACGATTGAAAGAAGAAACCGGTATGGCAATTTTTCACGACGATCAGCATGGCACAGCAATTGTTACCCTGGCGGGCCTCCTCAATGCCCTGAAGCTTACCGGAAAAAAACTGGATGAGGTAAAAATTGTGGTAAATGGAGCCGGGGCTTCGGCGGTGGCCACCCTGAAACTCTTAATAAATGCCGGGGTAAAGGATTCGATTATCTGTGACAGCCGGGGTACAATTTATCGGGGTCGGACGGAGAGGATGAATTCGGAAAAAGAAAAACTTGCCGAACTAACCAATCCTCAAAACCTGGAGGGTGATCTGGCCCAGGCCATGCAGGGAGCAGATATCTTCATTGGGCTCTCCATCGGCGGAGTAGTAAGCGAAGAAATGGTAAAATCAATGAATCCCCAGCCCATTATTTTTGCCCTGGCCAATCCTATTCCCGAAATTATGCCGGAACAGGCTCAGAATGTCGGCGCCCGAATCGTAGCTACTGGCCGAAGTGATTATCCTAATCAGATTAATAATGTCCTGGCTTTTCCCGGAGTTTTACGGGGTGCCCTGGATGTGCAGGCCAGCGATATTAATGAAGAAATGAACGTTGCTGCAGCTGAAGCAATTGCTGGACTGGTGGCAGAGGAGTTAAAAGAAGACAGGATTGTTCCCGATCCTTTTGACGAAAGAGTTGCTCCTGCAGTTGCCAGGGCCGTGGCTCAGGCAGCCCAGGAAACCGGAGTTGCTCGTCTGCAGGTTGACCCGGAAGAAATTGAGGCCGCAACCAGAAGCAGGGTAAAAAATCAATAAAACCCGGTTATCCGGGTTTTTCCTTTAACAGGAGGTGAACTAAATGGGTCTGGAATGTGACGTTTGTTCCCAGCAGATAGAAAAGTTGGAACTGGGACTTTTTTCCTGGAAAGAGGAGGAGGGCAAGGCCAGCAACTTTCATATTCACCACAAGCATACCTGTGATCTGGAAGAAAACAACAACTGGGTGCCCCTTTATCTTCTGACCAATCCCAAAATTCTCTGTAACTGGTTTGTGCTCTTTATCCGGAAATGGCGGGATGGAATGGACATTAAAGAGAGCCGGAAGCTGGAAAAGTCTTTCATCCGCCTTTTCCCCTTTATTATCCGGGAACTGGAGGATAAAGAAAAGCGAGACTGGATCGGATATACTAACCGGGTATTACCAATGAAATTTCCCGGGGAGGATTAAGATAATGAGGGAAACAATTTTTTCGGTAATAGGACCGGTGATGATTGGACCATCCAGTTCCCATACTGCGGGGGTTGCCCGTCTGGGGAAAATTTCCCGCCATATTCTGGACCGGGAACCAGAATATGCAGAGATATATTTTTTCCATTCCCTGGCTGAAACCCTGCGGGGGCATGGCTCCGATAGGGCCGTTATTGGCGGAATTCTGGGGTTTGACTCCGCCGATGAAAAATTGCCTGAATCCCTGGAACTGGCTGGAGAAAGAGGTCTCGAATTTACCCTGAAAAAAGGTGAGGAAAGAGGAGCCCATCCCAATTCTCTCTTAATCAAGCTGGAAAGTTCCGGGGAAACAGTGGAAGTTTTTGGGTCTTCACGAGGTGGAGGGAATATTCTGGTGGAAAAAATAAATGGTTTTGATGTGTCCCTGGAAGGCCGGTACAATGCCCTGTGGATATTACATCTGGATCGACCGGGACTCGTTGCTGAAATAGCTTCTCTTCTGGCTGCGGGAGGTATTAATATTGCTTTTATGCGGTTGCAGCGCAGTCAACCTCGGGGGATGGCCTCTTTAGTTGTGGAATGTGATCAACATCCCGGCGAGCGAATACAGGAGGACATTTCCCGTATAAAATTTGTGGAAAGCTGCCGGATAATTCCCCCGGTGAGGTGATCAGATGAAAAGAGACTGGACTTTTCAAAGCTGGCTGGAAACTGCCCGGGAAAAAAGTGTTTCCCCGGGAGAGGTTGTTTTGCAGAAAGAAATAGAAGAAACAGGTACGACCCGGGAAAACATCCTTGAGGAGCTGTCATTGAGGCTGGAAGTAATGAAAAAAAGTCTTAAGAGAGGACTCTCCAGAGAGGACATTTCACCCGGGGGGATGCTCAAAGATGAAGGACAGCGTTTACAGGAATATTTTTCCCGGGAAACTTCCCTTACCGGAGCAGGAGCAATTAAGGCTGCAATATATGCCATTGCTATTGGCCGGGAAAATGCCGGGATGGGGAGAATTGTTGCCCTGCCCACTGGAGGTGCTGCCGGAATAGTCCCTGGAGTTTTGCTGTCCCTAGCGGAAAAAAAGGAGTTAGGGGAGGAAGAGCTCCAGAGAGGTCTTTTAATTGCTGCTGGAGCGGGAATGGTTGTGGGCGAGAAAATGGAAATGTCCGGAGCAGCGGGTGGATGTCAGGCTGAATGTGGGGTAGCTGCTGGGATGGCTGCCGCAGGAGGCATGGCCCTCTTGGGTGGGGAAGGAGAACAGGCTTTTGAGGCTTTTGCCCTGGCCTGCAAAAATCTATTGGGGCTTACCTGTGATCCAGTGGGGGGGCTGGTGGAAGTGCCTTGTGTAAAAAGGAATGGATTTGCTGCTGTGCAGGCCCTCCTGGCAGTGGACCTGGTTCGAGGTGGGCTCCATAGTGTTATTCCCCCGGATGAAATTGTTGATGCCATGGCAGAAACTGCGGGGCTCCTTCCCGGATCTTTAAAAGAAACAGCCCGGGCCGGACTGGCCCGGACTAAAACTGGTTTGAAGTTAATGGAAAACAGGGATGATTAGATTATAAATCCTTATAAGAATCAAGAAGCTGTTCTATTTCACTTTCCCGGACTGCAAAAGAATCCAGGACCTGGGGATAGAACGGAAAGCTGTAATGTCGCTTCAATTTTTTATGGGAGAAATAATCGGCCAGATGGACTATTGAAACCAGTTCTTTATGAATAATATCCGGGTTTAAGGGTTGATGATGGTACATGGCTGCTTCAATTATTGGAAGAGGTAATTCCCACCAGTTAAGGAGAAAGGCCCCCATTTCGGTATGGTCGATCCCCAGCTTGTTTTTCTCCTTTTCCAGGAGGGTTTCGTCGGGATCTGGTTTTTTATGAGGGTATTTTTTCCCGAAATATTTTATCAGGAAAACCCGGCCCAGCTCATAAAAAAGTCCGGCAGTAGCATGAGTTCGGGGAATATCTTTTTCCAATAGTTCCCTGAATAGAATATTCACCATCCTGTTGCAAATGCGGGCATTTTCCCACAGGTTTTTCTGATAAAATTTACCGATTTGATCCTGACCCAGCCAGTCAAAAACGGTTGAGGTCAGGATCAGGTTTTGGGTATTGATTAATCCCAGATAAACTAAAGCCTCTTTAATTGATCCAGTATTAACCCGAAAAAATGCCGAGTTCACAACCCGCAGCAGGCGGGCGGCAATTGCCGGATCTTCGCTTATTGCTGAGGCAATTTCTTCCATGGGGCGATCTTTTTCAATTAAATCCTGGACCTTGTAATAGGTGAAGCCCAGAGGAGGCAGGTCTTCTAAATGATTGAGGCGGAAAGGGAGGTTTTTGCCCTGCAGTCTCTCTTCAAGGGTAAAAATACTGCTGATAATCTGCAACAGATCTTCATTATCCCAGGGTTTCAAAAGGTACATTTTGGCCAGGTTTTTTTGAAAGGCTTTAATAAGTATTTCTTCATCAGCATATCCGCTTAAAATAATTCGAATTATTTCCGGATATTTATCCCGTACTTTTTCCAGAAGGGTATAACCATCCATCCGGGGCATTCTGATATCGGAAATAATAATGCTGATATCATTGTCAGCCAGGATTTCCAGGGCTTCCTC
>PWFS01000254.1 GCA_003554145.1 Halobacteroidaceae bacterium
ATATAACCCGGGTGCCTGGATTCCGCGTGGGACAGGAGACCGATTCCAGTCTTTTAACGGGCTGCACAGTTATACTTGCTCCCCCCGGGGGAGCTGTGGCCGGTGTAGATCTGCGGGGCGGAGCCCCCGCCACCCGGGAACTGGGGCTTTTAAGGCCGGAAATGATGGCAGAACGTGTTCATGCCATTTATTTGAGTGGAGGCAGCGCCTGGGGCCTGGATGCGGCCGGAGGAGTAATGGACTTCCTGGCTGAAAATGATATCGGCTTTGCTACCGGAGGAGGGCTGGTGCCCCTGGTTCCCGGTGCCGCCATTTTTGACCTGGAAGCAGGAAAACCCGCCTGGCCCGACCGACAAATGGCCTATCGGGCGGCGGAGAAGGCTCATTCGGGAAGTATGGAGCAGGGCAATGTGGGAGCGGGGACCGGGGCTACTTTAGGGAAGGCTGCAGGAACGGAGAAGATGATGAAAGGGGGACTGGGCAGTGCGGCTATGAACCTCCCGGGGGGCGCAGTTGCCGGAGCCCTGGCCGTGGTCAATCCACTGGGTGAGGTCCGGGATCCGGATAGCGGTGAAATCCTGGCCGGGGTCCGGGGAGAGAAAGGATTTTTAAAAACCCGGGACCTTTTCCTGGGGCAGGAACAGGCCCCCTCTTTTAATCAAAACACTGTTCTGGGAGTTGTAGCAACTGACTGCCTCCTGACTCCTTCCCAGGCCACCCGGGTGGCCCAGATGGCCCATGACGGCCTGGCCCGGGCAATTTATCCTGCCCATACCATGCTGGATGGCGATATAATATTTGTCCTGGCGGGAGGGCAGAAAGAAACGAACATTAATATTCTGGGTATGGTGGCTGCGGACTTAATTGCCTGGGCCATTGTCCGGGGAGTGCAAAAAGCCCGGAGCACCCACGGGATTCCCGCCTGGCAGGATTTCCGGGTAGAAAAGTAAAAAACCGGGAGGCAGGGCTCCCGGATCTTTCACTCATTCTGCTGTCCGTAACTGGCAAATTTTTTCTGGACCCAGGCCATTTCATCGGCCCCGAGGGTGTTGGGTAAACTCAGAGATCGGGCTCTCCAGAAAATTTCTGCGGCATATTCTACGCTGCTGGCGGTTAGAAAAGCTTTTTCCAGGTCAGCTCCCATGGCCAGCAGGCCGTGATTGCCCATTAATACGGCATTGTAATTTTCAGCCGCCTGAAAAACTGCTTCAGCCAGTTCAGGAGTTCCATAGGTGACATAGGGGGCACAGGGTACCCGGTCTCCGGCAAAGGCCAGAATATAGTGGATGGCGGGCAGTTCCCAGCCCAGGCAGGCCAGGGTGGTGGCAAAGGTTGAATGGGTGTGAACTACAGCCCGGACCTCCGGCCGGCGGGCAAAGAAAACCCGGTGCAGCTCATATTCACTGGAAGGAGTTCGCTGTCCCTCCACTTTATTCCCCTCCAGGTCCAGGACCACAACATCCGCTGCAGTCATCGATTCGTACTCCAGGCCGGAGGGGCTGATGGCCAGGACACCCTCCTCCGGGGAAAAAGCACTGATATTGCCCGTGGTCCCGGGAGTTAACCCGGTAGCGGCCATTTTCCGGCAGAAAAAAACAATTTCTTCCCTGAGCTCAGCTAAAAGCATTAAGGACCCTCCCCCTTTTTATATTTTTTAAATTATACGGGACAGGGTAAAAAACCTGCCCCCGGAGGTGAATTTAGTTGAAAAATAAAAAGTTTGCCACCCGGGCCATTCATGGTGGTCAGGAGAAGGAATTTGCCCGGGCTCTTAATCCCCCCATATTCATGACCTCGACTTTTTCCTTCCCCAGTTTAGAACAGGCGGAGGGGGTTTTTGATTTCCAGGCCCCGGGCTATGTATATACCCGGGGCAACAATCCCACCCTCAAACTCTTTGAGGAGAGGATGGCTGATTTAGAAGAAGGGGCCGAAGCTGTAGCTTTTGCCTCGGGAATGGCGGCCATTACCTCTACCCTCCTGTCTTTACTGAAGCCGGGAGATGAAGTCCTGGCCCACCGGGTTCTTTATGGATCCTCCCACCGGGTAATTCAGGAATTTTTACCCCGTTACGGGATAAAAACGGGACAGGCGGATCTGGTTAATCTACAGGAACTGGGAAAAAGAATTAACCCGGAAACCCGGGTTGTTTTCCTGGAAACCCCGGCCAACCCTACCCTGGATATCCTGGACCTGAAAGGCATCAGGGAAATAATAGGTTCGGAGGTGGCCCTGGTGGTGGATAATACCCTGGTCAGCCCCTACTGGCAGCGCCCCCTGAACCTGGGGGCCGATGTGGTGGTGCACAGTGCTACCAAGTATATTTCGGGCCATGGCGACGCCCTGGGGGGAGTAGCAGTCTGCAAGGATGAGGATCTGGCCGGGCATCTCAAATTTAATTATCTGACCGAACTGGGTGGGGTCCTCAGCCCCTTTAATGCCTGGCTGCTGCTGCGGGGAATCAAGACTCTCCGGGTGAGGATGGAAGAACATGGCCGCAATGCCCTGAAACTGGCCCATTTTCTGCAGGAACATCCCCGGGTAAACAAGGTTTACTACCCCGGTCTTCCGGGGCATCCCGGCCATGAACTGGCCCGGCGTCAGATGGAAGGGTTTGGGGGCCTGATTGCCCTGGAGCTGGAGGGAGGGGCGCAGGCAGCCCGGCAACTTCTCTCCGGGCTGGAGATGATAAAACTGGCGGTGAGCCTGGGGGATACGGAAACCCTGATTGAATATCCCTTTGCCATGACCCACCGGGACTATTCCCCTGATCAACTGCAGGAATATGGACTTAATGAGAGTTTGCTGCGGATTTCGGTGGGGCTGGAGGATGCCGAGGATATAATCCGGGACCTGGAACAGGCCCTGCAGGGACTTTAATCAGAGCAGGGGCTATAGGAAAATTCTGGAGAAGTTTAGAGGAATTTAAAGGTTTTTATGGAATAATAAGTAAAAAGGGGCTGAAGCCATGATCTGGTTGTTTCTCCTGTTTCTCCTTTTTACTTATCCTGCAGAAGCAGCAGTTTTAACCGGCAGCATAGAAGCCGGGGAAAAGTTCTTTGACCTGCTGGCGGAAGAAGAAGACAATTACTTCTACCATCGCGCCTATATTCGCTATCAGGAGGATATTAACCCCCAGGCCAGCTATTCTCTCCGCTATGAACTCCAGAGGAGAGAATATAGCGAGCGGGTCCGTTTCAGCAGTGTTATGCATGAAATGCGTGGTACTCTTACCTTTGATCCCTCGGACCGCTGGCGCTATTACCTTTACCTGAGCAGCCGGGGGCGCAGCTATCCCCAGGCCCTGTCCGGAACCTATTTTGCCTTTATTCCCGAAATTCAGGTCAATTATTATCCCCAGGATGATATTACCTACACCGCCCGGTGGCGCTATCAGTTTCGTCATTACCCCCAGGCCCTGGAGCGGAA
>PWFS01000102.1 GCA_003554145.1 Halobacteroidaceae bacterium
CGTGACCGGGGCCGGCCCAGTAATTCTGAGAAGATAACCCCCTGTATTATGGCTGGGGGGGAAAACCACAGTCTCATCCCCGGGCGGTATATAACCTTACGGCTGACTACTTCCTCCTGCTCCAGATCTTCTTCCATTTCCCGCTGCAGCTTTTCAATCTGCCGGCGGGCTTTTTCTTTGGTTTCTGCCAGTTCTTTTTTCCAGTCCTCATCCCAGGTGGTCTCCGAATCTATACTCCATTCTCTTTCGGGATCCATCTGGGACTGGGATGAAGCCGACTCCTGGATGAAGGGGTCCTCTTGATATACCCGTTGCTGGGTCAGGCTGCGTTGTTCTTGAGAATAAGGATAGGAGGGTTCTTCTGCTCCCAGACCCAGCTCCTCTTCCCGGGCTGCTTCGGCTTTCTCCTGGGCGGTTTGTGGTCTTTCACCTTCATACTCTTCTCCGTATTGAGATTCCATCTCTTCCTGCCGCTGCTCATTGATCTTATCCCGAGCTGCTTTAAAGCCCCCACTACCCAGACTGCGTAAAATACGAGGCAGAACAAAAAACACCAGAATAAATGCTAACGGTCCAAAAATTTCTTCCAAGAAAAAACCCCCTTAGCTTTCTTCCTGCTCACCCTCTTCGGGGCGGGTGGCCTTGGAAATTCCGTCCCGCATATCCGTATCAGCCTTGATATTCTGATAGTTCATATAGTCCATGACACCCAACCGGCCGGCTTTGAGAGCGTCAGCCATGGCAATGGGGACCTTGGCTTCAGCTTCAACCACCTTGGCCCGCATTTCTTCAACCCGGGCCCGCATTTCTTGCTCTTCAGCCACAGCCATAGCTCTTCTTTCTTCAGCTTTAGCCTGGGCAATTCTTTTATCAGCATCAGCCTGATCGGTCTGCAATTTAGCCCCGATGTTTTTCCCGACATCAACATCGGCAATATCAATTGACAGTATTTCAAAAGCCGTTCCCGAATCCAGTCCTTTTTCCAGCACGGTCTTGGAAATAGAATCCGGGTTTTCCAGGACATTTTTATGGGTCTTGGCCGAACCAACTGTAGTAACAATACCTTCTCCTACGCGGGCCAGAACCGTTTCTTCACCCGCACCTCCTACCAGCTGGTCTATGTTGGCCCTTACCGTAACCCGGGCCGTAGCCATTACCTGGATCCCGTCCATGGCAACTGCGGTAACGACGGGGGTTTGAATTACCTTGGGATTAACGCTCATCTGAACCGCCCGCAGAACATCCCGTCCAGCCAGGTCAATCGCTGCTGCCCGCTCAAACTCCAGGGGTATCTGGGCCCGCTGTGCAGCAATAAGGGCATCAACAACCCGATCCACATTACCCCCGGCCAGGAAGTGAGCCTCCAATCGATCACTCCCCAGGGGCAGCCCGGCCTTGTGAGATTTTATCATCGGTCCCACAATTTTTCCGGGAACAACCCGCCTTAACCTCATTCCTACCAGGTTAAAAATTCCAATCTTTACTCCTGCAGCCCAGGCGGAAATCCAGAGCCCGACAGGAATAAAATAAAAGAAAGCGCTTAAAAGGACAACTACCAGGACAATTAAAGCAACATAACCACCCATTTTCCATACACCTCCTGATTATTCTTCCTTCCTTACAATAAGACGATTGCCCTCAATTTTTACCACCTTGATCTGAGCTCCTTTTTCAATGTAACCACCTTCGCTGACCGCATCCACCCTTTCTCCATCAATTTCCACTATCCCCGCAGGCCGGCAATAAGAGCGGGCCACACCGGTCTTACCCAGGAAATGGCTGCGGTCGGCGGGGGCAATATAACCCATCTCTACTGTTTCCGAAGTCCCCAGGGCTATTCGATTCCAGGCCCCACTCCGGGGCAGAAACTTTAAAGCCACTGCTATAATTAACACTGCACCCACCAGCGACCCTGCAATTACCTGCAGAGCAACGGTGGTAGTGGGAAAAATCAAAAAGAGGCTAATAAAAATAGCTGCAGCGCCTCCCAATCCAGCTACCCCAAAACCGGGAACAACAAATACCTCCAGGAAAATCAGGACCAGACCGGCTATAAAGAGAATGGCCACACTCCAGTGAGAAGCTCCAGTCAAAAGATGCCCGGTAAAAAATGCGGCCAGAGATAAAATTCCCAGGGTTCCTGGAACACCCCAGCCTGCGGTTACCACTTCCAAAAAGATCCCTGCAAAACCAATGGTTAACAGCAGACCGCTCAGCCAGGGACCCGCAACTACCCGGGCAAATTGTTCCACTAAAAGAGGTTCGACCCGGACTATCCGGGCTCCCTCCAGTTCTTTTTCTGCCAGGAGCTGGCTGAGGGTAGATAGTTCGCCATCGGCAATATTACTCCGGACAGCCTCCCCCGCGGAGAGGGTGAGAATCTCCCCCTCACCAACAACATCTTCAATACTCATCCCTTCATCCACCATGGCCATAGCAAGTTCCGGATCCCGTTCCCGGGCTTCTGCTGTGGCCCGAAATTCAGAACGCAGGGCTGAAACGGTTTTCTCATCAGCAGGTTCCGGCTTAGCAGCTCCAATACTGGATCCCGGAGTCATGGCCAGATAATCTCCAGCCATGGCAATAAGGGCTCCGGCTGACCAGGCCCTCCCGCTGACATAGGTATAAACTGGAATGGAAGAACCAAAAATGGCATCTCGGATCCGGGTTGCAGGATCAACCAGACCACCAAAAGTATCAATATAAATGATTACGGCCCTGGCCCCGGCTTCCTCCGCTTCCCTGATGCCCCTTTCGGTTATAGCGGCCAGGCCCATGTCTATATCCCCAACAATATCAATGCGATATACTTCTTCAGTCGTCTGTCCCTGTAACAATCCACTAATACCCAGAATTACCAGAAGAAAAAAAATGAAAATCCTCAAGCGCATAAGATCACCTCTCTTTCCCCTTACCTATTTAATATTCATTCTAATTGGCTGTTTTCCTGCCTGGAACAAAGCCAATCCAGCAAAGGGATTGACTTTTTATCTCTTTTATCCATTTGGAGGGGAAAGGTACTTTTCTAAAACCTCTATTTCCTGTTCCAGTCTCCGGGCTTGGGATTCATTACCCAGCCGCCGGTATTCATCTCGGGCTTCCCGTCGCAGGCCAATTTCCTTTTCCAGAATTTTTTTTACTTCTTCATCGGAAAGATCCTTGCGCTGAGAAATCTCCTCATTCTTGATAGTGGCGCGGGTAGTCCTTATTGCAGCCAGGGTTACATGTGATCCTTCATTCATTGCTTTTTTCATGTCCTCCAGCAGTTTTTCCTTTAAGGACGACATGGCTTCCCTCCCTTAGGGTCCACTCAGAAATAACTTGTAGTTTATAAGGGTAACAAGAGCTTATAATATATCCAGATGAAAAGAAATCACAAAAGTCCTATAACCATAGAAAGTTCTAACATCATCATTTACC
>PWFS01000224.1 GCA_003554145.1 Halobacteroidaceae bacterium
AGCGGTTGATCCTGATGTCCGGGCACTTCATGTGCCTGGAACTGATCGGGCGACTGCTCCCGGAGCGGATCGCCATCAACGCGATGTTCAAACCCATGCGCAAGAAGCCGGTGCTGAACCGGACGATGCTTGCGGCACGGCAACGCAACCTCACCGGTGCCACTTCAAAAGATGAAACTCGAGCCCTGTTGCGCAGCATTCGGGACGGGGTCCCGATCTGGTACGCCGGGGATCAGGACTACGGGCGCAAGCACAGCGTTTTCGCGCCCTTTTTCGGGGTGCCGGCCGCCACCATCACCGCCCTGAGCCGCATGGCCCGAATGGGTCGAGCCACGGTCGTCCCCATGTTCTTCTTCCGCGAACCCGATGGCAGCTACCTCATCGAATTCCAGCCGGCACTGAAAGGCTTTCCTTCAGGGGACGAGGTCGAGGACGCGAAGCGGATGAACGAGATCATCGAAGATGCGGTGCGCCGTTACCCGGAGCAGTATCTCTGGATGCATCGGCGGTTCAAGCGGCGGCAAGATCCCAACGCCAGCCTCTACCGCTGACGGGTGCTGTTGTCGCCGAGCATCGCATCGAGGTAGCGGCGCGCGGCCAATGAAGCCTGGTGCTCCCGGGTAAGCGCGATCAATCCCTCGGCGCCGGGCGGCTTTTGCAACATGCTCCCGATGGCATTGGCCAGTGCTTCATGGTCGCCCACGGCCACCAGAGCCCGATCACCCAGGGGGGCGAGGATTTCGCCCGGACCGCTGGGACAGTCCGTGGATACCACCGGCGTGCCGCAGGCCAACGCCTCAACAATGACTGCCGAGGCACCCTCCCGCCGGGAGCTCAACGCGAACACCGCAGCCTGCTTCATATACGGGTAGGGGTTTTCGACATGACCGACAAAATCAACATCCCGCGAAATGCCGAGCTCCCTGGCCAATGCCTCCAGTTTCCCCCTTTCCTTTCCCTCGCCCAGTACGACGAGCTTGCACTCCACGCCCTGCCTGAGTGCCGCAAAAGCCCGCAGCAAAGTCGGAAAATCCTTTCGTGGCTCCAGCGAGCCTGCAGCGACAATCACCGGCACACCATCCGGAGCAAACCAGGGATGTTCCAGGGGCGCGTTGGAAGCGACATGGAAAGATGGATTGATGATCGGATTGCGAATCACATGCAGTCGCTGCGGGTCGACCCCCGCAATGCGGACCAGATCCTCCCCCACGCCATGGGAAGGCGCAATCACGGCGTCTGCCCCCGGGTACCAGCGCCGCATCGAGCGATACAGCCTGATTGCCCGGCGCGGCCCCATCGCCGCCTGCTGAGCCGACAGGGACATCCCCATGCGAATCGACAGTCGGACCGGACAACCGGACACGCGCCGCGCCAGCAGCGCGGCGCGATTCAGCGGATGATTGGCGGTAATAAGGGCCTGCGGACGACGCTGGCGCAGGTATTTGATCAGGGGGAAAAGAACCAGCTTTTTGGTGCTGACCGGCAATCGGCGAACCGTCAGACCGTCCACCGGCGGTGTCTCAGCCACTGGGCCGTGGCCACCGATGGTCAGCAGCTCCAGGGGAAATCCGTAATCGAGTAACTCGGGCAGCAGGTTGGCGACCACCCGATCCACGCCACTGTGCCCCGAGGTGGCAAAGAGCATCGCCACAGGGCGGCGGAGGTTCATTGGGAGCTATGCCTCCTCGAATTGACAATTATGGAAAAAAGCGTACTGGCCCTCGCGGGCGAGGAGCTCGTCGTGGGTACCCGACTCAATAATCCGCCCAGCCTCCAACACCAGTATTCGGTCCGCGTCCTCGATGGTAGAGAGGCGGTGGGCGATCACTAAAGTGGTCCGTGATCGTATGAGCTGCTCCAAGGCGTCCTGAATCATCTGTTCAGATTCTGAATCGAGCGCCGAGGTCGCCTCGTCCAGAATCAGTATGGGTGCATCTTTTATGAGGGCCCGGGCGATGGCGATACGCTGGCGCTGGCCACCAGAGAGCAGGACGCCGTTCTCTCCAACAACCGTATCGAAGCCCTGCGGCAGGGCACGAATGAATTCGAGAGCGTTAGCGGAGTATGCCGCCGCCTCGAGTTGCTCCTGGGAAGGCCTTTGGCGCATCCCATAGGCAACATTGTTCGCTATTGTGTCGTTGAACAACACCACCTGTTGTGTAACCAGTGCAATTTGGGCGCGCAGGTCGCGCATGGGATAGGTATCGATGGGCTGTCCATCGAGCAGGATCCGACCACTCGCCGGCTCATAGAAGCGGGGCAACAAACCCGCGATAGTCGACTTACCGCTTCCAGAGCGTCCCACCAGTGCCACCGTCTCACCAGGACGGATTTCAAAGGTAATGTCATGCAGCACGTATGGCTTGCTAGCCTCGTATCGAAAGTAGATGTGCTCGAAGGCAACGTGGGCTCTGGCACACTTCAGGGGCATCGTCCCGTGGTCCGGTTCTGGATCCAGATCCAGCATCTCGAACAGGCTCTCGCCAGCCGCAATCGCTCTCTGGATCTCCGAATTCACCTTCACAATCCGCTTGAGTGGCGCCATCATCAGCGCCGTTGCGGTAATGAAGGAGAGAATGCCGCCGGGACTGACGGCCTCCATCACGACATCCATGGTGGTGAGGACTAGCACCGTCGCCAGCGCAATTACGGCGATTAGCTGCACCAGCGGCTGACTCATGGCCTTGACCAGGGTGTAGCGCAGCATCTGTTTCTTATGGTGGTTGTTTACGCGGCGAAAACGCTCTGCTTCATAGTCGGCAGCACCGAATACCTTGACCTCGGTGTGCCCGCGTAAGGTGTCCTCAGCCACTTGACCAAGGCCGCCGACAGCCGTCTGCATCCGTCGTGCGATCTTGCGAAATCGTTTGTTAGCCCAAAGGATGATGCCGCCTAACAGCGGCGCCAGGGCGAAAAACACCAATGCGAGCCAGCCGGCCAGAAACACCATATAGCCAATAAGAAAGACAATCGTGAAAGTGTCTCGCACTATCGTCACCACGGCCTTTGAGGCCGCGTCAGCAACCTGGCTGACGTTGTAGGTGAGCTTCGCCTTCAGGAATCCCAGAGAGCCTCTGTCGAAGAAGCTGGTGGGCAGTACCAGATACTTCTCGAATACGTCCTGGCGCATGTCCGCGACCACGTTACGGCCAACCCAGGCGACCGTGTAGTCAGACGCAAACATTGTGAAACCGTGGAACAGAAAGATACCCACCAGGGCCGCCGGCACCCATCTTTGCGCCTGGGCATCCTGCTCTATGAATGTGCCATCAACCAGGGGCTGTACAATCCATGCGAAAGCCGCCTGACCCGCCGCGGCGAGAATCATCGCAGTCACAGCCAACAGGGCGAGCCGCCAGTATGGAATAACGTACAGCAGGATTCGCCGATAGATTTCGAGCGATTCCCCCGCCGTCA
>PWFS01000121.1 GCA_003554145.1 Halobacteroidaceae bacterium
ACCTCGATCCCCCGTTCCTCTATTTTTTGTTCCAGAACTTCCAGGGCGGATTGAGTACATTCTTTTAAATTGGAACGGCCTCCCGGAATATCTGCAACCGCCTCCAGGCGGGACAGGATGAGGAGGTCATCAATTAATCGGGCCAGGCGAATCACTTCTTTTTCGATAATTCCCAGGAAGCGGTCCGCTTCACCCTCCTCCCAGGCCCCCTGCTGCAGAGTTTCTGTAAAGCCCTGAATGGCAGTAAGAGGGGTCCTCAGCTCGTGGGAAACATTGGCCACGAATTCTCTGCGCATTCTTTCCAGCCGCCTGATCCGGCTGATGTCCTGGAGCACGATAACCATCTGTTGTTGTTCATGATTCAGGGGGGAGGCAGCCAGGTGGAGGTGGCGGGCAGGCCGATCAAGCTCAATTTCTTTTTCCCCTTCTTCCTCTTTGGTCCATAGGTTTTTAACAAATTCGATTAATTCCGGTTCCGAGGTCAGGTTGAGCAGAGCTTCCCTATCCCGGACAGGGGGAGAAATATTTAAAAGTCGGTAAAAAAGAGGATTGCTGGCCCTGATCTGCCCCCTCCTATCAATTACCACGACTCCCACCGGCAGCTGGCGAATAATGCTTATCGTCCGCTCTTTTTCATTTTCCAGGTTTTTTACCAGGTTTTTCAGGTTGTGGCTCATTTCATTGAATACCAGTTCCAGTTTCCCCAGTTCATCTTTTGCTTCGACGGGTTCCAGATGGGGAAAGCTGCCCCCTCCTATGGACTGAGCCCTATCCGCGAGGCGGGCCAGAGACCCGGTGATGGAACGGAAATTGAAAAAGCCAATCAGCCAGATCAGGGCCAGGGTAAGGAGCAGGGTCAGAAATACCAGGATCTGGATGCGGTTAATACTTTGATTAATCAGGGTCAGGGGCCGGGCCAGGCGGACTACTCCTCTGACCTGACCTTCTTCATCCCGGATGGGTACCGCAATATAGAGCATTTCCTGCCTGGTGGTCTCACTGAAGCGGATGGACTGGCCGGTTTCCCCGGCATAAGCCTGCCTGATCTCCGGCCGATCACTATGATCATCTAGCTCCTCCTCCGGCTTTTCACTTTCGAAAAGCACCTTTCCCTCCGGGTCAATTACCGAAATACGGGTTTCACTGTCCTCGGTCAGAGGCCAGTCCCGGGTCAGGGCCTCTTCTCCGGCCAGTAGATAAGCAGTCTCGGCCAGGTTTTCTTCCAGGGAGGTCATGTAAAAGGAGGATAAAAAATTGGAAAGCAGAACCCCCAGCCCGATGAAAACCAGGATTATTAGCAGGGAATAGGTTAATCCGATCCTGCGGTGCATACTAGCCATAACTTACCTCCTCCAGCGGTAGCCAATGCCCCGCAGGGTTTCAATGGGAGTATCCTCCGGGTTAATCTGCTCCATTTTATTCCGGATCTGGCGAATATGAACATCAACTGTCCGCGTATCCCCATAATATTCATAGCCCCAGACTTTTTGCAGGGCCTCCTCCCGGGTTATTACTCTGCCGGGGTAACTGCAGAGCAGGTACAGAAGGGCAAACTCTTTGGGGGTCAGGGTCAGTTTTTGGCCGTGGAACAGGGCCAGGTATTGCTCTGGTTTTAATTCCAAAGCTTCCCGCCGGATTATTTCCTCCTCCCCCGTGGGCCCGGTACGACGGAGACTGGCTTTAATTCGAGCCAGGAGCTCCCGAATGCTGAAGGGTTTGGTAATATAGTCATCGGCGCCCATTTCCAGGCCCAGGATTTTATCCACTTCGTCGCTGCGGGCGGTGAGCATGATTATGGGGACGGTAAAGCCGGCCTGGGACCGGAGCCTGCGGCAGACCTCCAGTCCATCCATCCCTGGAAGCATCAGATCCAGAAGAATCAGGTCCGGTTTTTCATCGGAAAATAATTTCAGGCCCTGCTGCCCATCGGCAGCCCAGGCCATCTTATAACCTTCTTTTTCCAGATTGTACTGCAGGAGCTCCATAATATTCTTTTCATCTTCAATCAACAGGATTTTTTCTCCACCCATTGCCCCACCCTCTTTTTTTCATTTTTATTGCTCTTTTTTCATTTTACTGTTTTGATTCCCTTCTTTTATTGATTCCCCTTCTTTCTCCTCTTCTTTCTATCCGATTGCCTTCAAAAGCAGGGTTTTCTCCTCCCCCGCTAAAAATAGTTCCGGTTATATTTTATATAGAGGAAATTCTCTCCCGGAAAAAAATCTCCCCCACGGGTGTTTTTTTTACATATTCTTTACACGGGGTTAACCTGGACCTAACCTGGCCGTGCTACCATTGAATTAACAAATTTTCAGGGAGGTTGGAAAAATGAAAATGGTGAAAATCCTGTTTCTGGTGTTCAGCCTGGTTCTGTTTTTTGCGGGAAGCGCCCTGGGAGGGGACAGCATCACAATTCAGGGATCGACCACTGTCAACCCGGTTTCTCAGATTACTGCCGAGGCTTTTATGGATCAGTACCCTCACATCAACATTTCTATTCGGGGCGGGGGGTCTGGAACCGGACTGGCAGCCCTGGTGGATGATGCAGTTGAACTGGCCCAGTCTTCCCGCTTTATCCGGGAAGATGAGGTTCGAAGAGCAGTTGAAAACGGAGTTTATCCGGTTCCCCACCGTATTGCCATGGACGGCATAGCAGTGGTTGTCCACCCCGATAATCCGGTAAATGAGCTGACCCTGGATGAACTCCAGGCCATTTTTTCCGCTGAAATAACCTGCTGGAGTGAACTGGGAGGCCCCAATCAGGAAATAACGATAGTATCCCGGGATTCGGCCTCGGGAACCTTTGGGGTTTTCAATGATATAGTGCTGCGGGATCGGAGACTGGCTCCAACCGCATTGACCCAGGCCTCCAACGCGGCTATCAGCACCACTGTAGCCGAAACCCCCGGGGGTATTGGCTATGTGGGACTGGGTTATCTTTCTGAACGGCTTCAGGCCGTAATCGTGGAAGGTGTTAAGCCGGATAATACTACTGTATCCAGTGGGGAATATCCCATTGCCCGCCCACTCTTCTTTTTCACCAACGGCTGGCCGGAAGGTTCTGTAGCCAGCTATATTAGCTTTGTTCTCAGCCCCGCGGGACAGGAACTAATAGAACAACAGGGCTTTGTGCCCCTGCATTAACCCTCCATTTTCTTTTATCCAATAAACCCCCGGGCGGTAAAGTTTCCCGTCCGGGGCATTTTCCCCGGGAGGTGAAAAGGTTTGAGTAAAGGTTATTTAAAGGAACAGTTTATTAAATACCTTCTCTTTTTCTGTGCCCTTTCTTCAGTGCTTTTTCTGGCGGGTATTATCTGGGTCCTTTTTAGAGAAGGATTGCCCGTATTTTCCCATGTCAGCCTGCTGG
>PWFS01000069.1 GCA_003554145.1 Halobacteroidaceae bacterium
AATCAGGTCAAAAAGGTTGCAACCTCCACCCCCAAGCATCAGTCCCAGTAAAAAACACAGCATCAAGCCTACCCTGACCGGTCCTGCCTTTCTGCTTTTCATCTATTTTCCCCTTTCTGGCCGGTACTGCCGGAATTATGTATTCCCTTTTTATTTCCTGTTTCCGCCTCTTTTTCCTGCAATAACTTTGCAGGGTAAGATATGCTTCCTGCGAGGTCTTTACCTGACCAGCTCTATCTCTATCAACCCCATCCCCCCCATAAGTATTCTCCATATTAAAAAGGTTCCGGAGCTAACCGGAACCCTGCAGTCCTGACCTCTCTTTATTCCTGAACCAGGTGAGCGGCTAAAACCTGGGGATCGATATTACCCCCGGACAGAAGAACAACCACGGGCCCTTTTTCCGGAACCACTTTTCCAGACAGAAGAGCTGCTGTTGTCGCTGTTCCTGCCAGTTCTGGGACCACCTTGCCCCGCCCTACCAGGTAGCGCAAAGCATTTTCCATTTCCCCTTCGGACACTGTTACCACATCTTCCACCAGGTCCCGGACAATGTTAAAGGGCAAATCTCCCGGCCGGCTCACGGCAATTCCCTCAGCAGCGGTTTCCACCCGGTCAATGGTGGTGGCAGCACCTTTAGCCAGAGAGGCCTTCATGGAAGCAGCTCCGGCCGCCTCCACCCCTATAATGTGCAGATCGGGGTTCAATTTTTTCAGGGCCAGGCCGCTACCGGAAATACCCCCGCCCCCGCCAATGGGACAGATATAGAGAGCGCAGGAGGGAACATCTTCGTAAATTTCCAGGCCCATACTGCCGTTGCCGGCAATAATCTGGGGGTCATCGAAACTGGGCACATAGAGGGCCCCACTTTCCTGGGAAATCTTTTGGGCCCGGACCACGGCCTGATCATAATGTTCTCCCTCCAGGATTACCCGGGCCCCATAACGGCGGAGTTTTTCTACCTTGTTGCTGGGAGTGGAACGGGGCACAACCACTGTGGCTCTGATTTCCATCAGGCGGGCCGAATAGGAGAGACCCAGGCCGTGATTCCCGGAAGAAGCCGTAACCACACCCCCGGCCAGGTTATCCCGGCCCACAGAAAGCAGCTTATTAATATTGCCCCGCAGCTTAAAACCCCCTGTGGCCTGCAGATTTTCCATCTTGATCCAGATTTCCTGTCCCAGTTCTTCGCTCAGTTCCTGGAAGGGCAGGCAGGGGGTCCGATGGATATAGGGGGTGATTCTCTCCCGGGCTGCTCGGAAGTCCTCCAGGGTCAGGTTCTTTGCCATTAAAATTCCTCCTTGTATAATATGAGCTGTTGCCGCTCCTGTTCCGGGTAGGGTGGAAGGCGTTTTTTTCCGAGAAACTGCGGGCCCCTTAGGAGCACTGGCTCGGGTTGGTTGTGACCTGAACCTGCCCCCAGGGTTGTTAATAGCTTCTCAACCTTTTAATCCGTTTAATTTACTGCAGGCTGGGGTCAAAAACATCCCGCAGGGCATTTCCCAGGAGGTTAAACCCAAACACACTGATCATAATTGCCACCCCGGGAAAATTTATCAGCCAGGGAGCAAGGAAAAAGTAGTCTCTGGCAGAAACCATCAGCCGGCCCCATTCCAGGACAGGGGGTTGGGCCCCAAGACCGATAAAGCCCAGGCCCGCCAGCATCAGGATAACCCGGGGCAGTTCCAGGGTAGCCATGACCGTAATGGCCGGGACAATATTGGGCAGGATATGGCGAAATATCAGCCGGAGGCGGGAGGCTCCCAGGGCAACACTACCCTCTACATAGCCAATTTCTTTCTGCACCATTACTTCCCCTCTAATAAAGCGGGCAAAAATCGGAATTCCCTGGAAACCAACCGCTAAGACCGCATTGTTCAAACCTGGCCCCAGGATAGCAACCACAATCAGGGCCAGGATCAGGGTGGGGAAGCTCAAGAGGAAATCAATAACTGCACTGATCAAAAGGTCCAGTCGTCCTCCCAGGAAACCGGCCATAATCCCAATAAAGACCCCAATGACCATGGAAATTAATACACTGGCCAGGCCTGCCATTAGAGTAATTCGGGATCCAAAAATTATCTGGCTGAAAAGGTCCCGCCCCTGCATATCGGTTCCAAACCAGTATTCACTGGAGGGGGCCTCCAGCATCCGGGGAACATTTCGCTCATAGGGGCTGCGGGGAGCAATGAAAGGGGCAAAAATGGCCATCAACAGGATAAATAAAACCAGAATTCCCCCCACCAGCCCCTGCTTGTGCCGGAACACCTTGCGCAGGCTGTAAAATCGGGTGTGACTGGTCATTTCTTCCGCTCTGTTCTCCGGCTTTTTATTATTCAAGGCCAACACCCTCCTCAATTAAACCTGATCCTGGGATTGAGAAAACCATAAATGATGTCTACCCCGGTATTGATGAGCACATAACCCGTGGCAACGGTCAGGACCACTCCCTGCACCACGGGGAAGTCCCGGGCCTGAATGGCCATAACCCCCAGTTCACCTATTCCGTGCCAGGCAAAAACAGTTTCGGTAATAAAGGCGCTGCCCAGCAGGTTACCGAATCTCAAGCCCATAACTGTAATTATGGGGATAAAGGCATTTTTCAGGGCATGACCCATCAGCACTACCCGCTCAATTAAACCCTTGGCCCGGGCGGTCCGAATATAGTCCTTGCGCAATTCCTCCAGCATGGTACTGCGGGAAATACGGGCCACAATGGCCGCGTTAATGAATCCCAGGGTTAATGCCGGCATCACCATGTGTTTCCAGGTGCCCACCCCGAAAACAGGCAGCCACCCCAGTCGAACTCCAAATAAGTCGATTAACAGCATCCCCAGCCAGAAGATGGGCATGGATAAACCCACCAGGGCAAAGCCCATGGAAAACAGGTCAAAAAAACTGTCCTTCTTATAGGCGGCGGTTACTCCCATGCTGATACCCAGCACCCCGGAAATGCCTATGGAAACCACTGCCAGCTGCAGAGTCCGGGGGAAACGGGCCGCAATCTCCATGGTAACCGGGTTCCGGGTGCGGTAGGAGGTGCCCAGGTCACCCTCAAAAATCCCCCCCAGGAAGGAGAAAAACTGCATATATACCGGTTCATCCAGGCCCATTTCCGCTCGCATGCGAGCCACCAGTTCCGGGGAAGGTTCTTCCCCAAAAAACATGATTTGAATGGGGTCCCCGGGAACCAGCACCTGGATGGAAAAAACCACCATGCTGATGAAAAACAGGAGCACGGGTAAAACCAGTAATTTTTTTATTATATACTGGGTCAAGGTTCTTCCCTCCTAATCAAAAGCCGCCCGAAAGGCTGGAATAAGGTCCTGCCCC
>PWFS01000079.1 GCA_003554145.1 Halobacteroidaceae bacterium
GGAAAGGGAGGAAATTGATTTCTGGGTTATTATTGCCCGGGAATATAATGAGGATCCAGTGGTTTTAAGCCTTATGCCGGCTGCAATGCTTTCGGCCCGACGCAGAACCATTCTGGCCTTCTACCGTCAACCTGATGGCCGGGTAGAAAGATTGAATCTGGGTAAATCCGATCCGGTTTTAAATGAATTTTATTCCCCGGCCTGGGACCCAGAAAAGGAGGAACAGTGGGATGCTCTGGCCCGGGAAATTAAGGATAGGGATCCAGCAGTTATTGGCCTGAACTATTCGGAGCATTTTGCCCTGGGGGATGGACTGACCAAAACCCAGTATGATCAGTTTACTGCTGCCCTTGACCAGGAACAGAAGGGGAAGATTAAGTCAGCTGCTCCCCTGGCCATTGGCTGGCTGGAAAGAAGGTCCCGGCCTGAAATTCAGGTTTATGACGGGATTAACAGAATTGCTCATGCAATTATTGCCCGGGCTTATTCTCCTGCAGTTATTCACCCCGGAATAACTACTGCTGCAGATGTGGCCTGGTGGATGAGGCAGGCCATTACCGATATTGGGCTCCAGGCCTGGTTTCAGCCCACGGTTGCTGTTCAACGCCGGGGACAGGAAAAGGTTGCCGGAACTGAAGCAATTATTCCCGGGGATTTGCTCCACTGTGATATAGGTATGCACTATCTTGCTCTGGCTACCGATACCCAGCAGATGGCTTATGTCCTGGAACCGGGGAGCAGTAGCCCCCCTCCTGAATTGGAACAGGCTCTGGCCTCCGGGAATCGGCTCCAGGATATTTTTACCGCTAATTTCAAAGAAGGCAGGACAGGCAATGAAATTTTCCTCGAATCCCTGGAACAGGCCCGGGCCGAGGGAATTAAAGCCAGCATTTATACTCACCCTATCGGAATTCATGGGCATGGGGCCGGGCCCACCATGGGTCTTTTTGATCGTCAGGAATTTATCCCCTTTACCGGGGAATATCCCCTGTACGAGGATACCTGCTATGCTATTGAATTGAATATTAAACAGGAGATTAAGGCCTGGGATAATCAGGAGGTTATGTTTGCTCTGGAGCAGACGGCTGTTTTTACCGGGGGCAGTGTTATTTACCTGGGCGGACGGCAGACAACTCTGCACTTGATTTAAGGGGGAGGCGATGAGCCTTATTCCGGACGTAAAACGGTTTGGGGCAGCCCAAATTGTCTCCCGGAAAATAAAAGATAAGGAGGCGAATTATTTTGATGACCGTTCTGGGCGAAATTAATCCTGATAAACTGGGATTTACCATGCCCCATGAACATTTGCTGATTAATACTTACTGGGTGACAGATCGGGTTGATGATCTTCTCAATGACGAGGAAATTGCGGTCCAGGAGCTTCTCCGGTATAAAGAAGCAGGAGGAGACAGCATTGTTGAACTGACAACCCACGGGATCGGAATCAATCCCCAGGCCCTGCAAAGGATTTCCCAAAAAACCGGGGTCAATATTATTATGGGTTGCGGCTGGTATCGGGGCCCCTATTATCCCCAGGAGATAAATTTCCGGTCCACCGATGAACTGGCCAGGCAGATGATAGGCGAGTTAACAGAAGGTTTCGGTGATACGGGGATCAGGGCAGGAATAATTGGAGAAATAGGGGTGGACCTGGATTATATTAACCCCGCTGAAGAACGGGTGTTACGGGCCGCCGCCCGGGCTCATCAGCAGACAGGGAAGGCAATAACCCTGCACGCGGAATATTGTGATGTGGGCCTGGATCAGTTAAAGATCCTGGAAGAAGAAGGGGTGGACCCTCAAAGGGTAATTGTGGGACATGCCGATAGTTTTCTTAATCTGGATTTTCATGAAGCAATATACCGCCGGGGCGCTTATATTGAGTTTGACGGGGTAGGTCGCGATCATATTTATCCTGATAGTATGCGCTTAAAAAGCCTGGTAGAACTCATAAGTAGAGGTTATACCGAAAAAATATTGCTCTCCACCGATCGCTGCCGCAGATCAGACCTGAGGCTTTATGGTGGTCGGGGCTATGATCATTTGCTTACTAACTTTATCCCTGCTCTGAAAGAAGCAGGAATAACGGAAAGAGAAATTGCCATAATGACGGTTGATAATCCGCAGAGGGTTTTGTCCTGAACCATTTCCCATTCGAGAAAAAAATATTATACAAGGAGGTTTTTTGATGAAGGATAAGGACTTGAAGTTTAATGCCCGGGCCATTCATGGGGGGAGTAAGCCCTGCCCGGTAACCGGAGCCCATATTGGGCCCATTTATCGCTCTTCAACTTTTGTCATGGATAACGTGGAACAGGCCATTCGGGTTTCTCAGGGAAAGGAAGACGGTTATTCCTATGGTCGTTTTGGTAATCCCACGGTCAGCGAACTGGAAGAAAAAATGGCCATCCTGGAAAATGGAGAAAAAGGTCTGGCAACAGCGTCAGGAATGGCAGCAATTTCTACCAGCCTGATGTCTTTATTGCAAAAGGGCGATCACCTGATTGCTGGAGATATTGTTTATGGCTGTACTTATGGTTTGATCAGGGATATTTTAACCAGATTTGGTATCGAGGTTACCTTTGTGGATACTTCCGACCTGACCAACATTGCCCGGGCAGTTCAGCCCAATACCCGGGTCATATATATTGAAACCCCCTGTAATCCAGTTCTCCGGCTGGCTGATATCAAAGGAGCCGCGGAAATTGCTCATAACAATGGGGCCCGTTTAATCGTGGACAGTACTTTTGCCACCCCCTATCTGCAGAACCCAATGGATCTGGGTGCGGACCTGGTAATTCACAGTGCCACCAAGTATCTGGGAGGGCATGGAGATATCGTGGGAGGTATAGTTGTGGGGCCGGCAGAAACTATTGCGGGGATTAAGGATCCCTATCTTCATTTCTTTGGGGGGATTATCTCTCCCGAGGATGCCTGGCTGATTATCCGGGGATTAAAAACCCTGGGCCTGAGAATGAAGGCTCACTGTGAAGGGGCTCAGGCGGTCGCTGAGTACCTGGAAAACCATCACATGGTTGAAAAAGTCTATTATCCCGGCCTTCCATCTCATCCCCAGTATGAACTGGCCCAGAAACAGATGCGGGGATTTGGAGGGATGATGAGCTTTGATGTTAAAGGTGGATTTATGGGTGGTAAGACCACCATGGATAATGTTAAAATGATTAGCCTGGCTACCAGCCTGGGATGCATCGATAGCCTGATTCAGCACTCGCCTTCGATGAGCCATTTTACCATGGATAAAGAGGAACGGGAAAAGGTTAGTATAATGGAAGGGCAGGTTCGACTGTCGGTGGGA
>PWFS01000096.1 GCA_003554145.1 Halobacteroidaceae bacterium
AGGGAGGCAGGTTTATGACGGTTATTCGGACCAGTAATATGACCAAAGTCTATTCCTCGGGTAATGGGGTCTGGGATATTGATCTGCAGGTTAACCCGGGGGAGATATTTGGTTTTTTGGGTTCTAATGGGGCGGGAAAGACTACCACCATAAGGGTTCTTTTAGGGCTTCTGCAGCCTTCTTCCGGCCAGACTGAGGTCTTGGGAGCCAATCCCCTGTCTAAAGAAGGGGTAAAAAGAAGGAAAGAAATTGGTTATTTGCCCGGGGAACTGGCCCTTTATGAAAACCATACCGGGGTTGAACTCCTGGAATTTTTTGCAGAAAGCCGGGGCAACAATGCTTCCTATCGTAATCAGGTTATGGAGGTCCTGTCTTTTCCCCGGGTGGATTTAAAAAGAAAAATCCGGGAATATTCCCGGGGGATGAAGCAAAAACTGGGGCTGATCCTGGCCCTGCAGCATAAACCCCGGGTTGTTTTTATGGATGAACCTACCACGGGGCTGGATCCCCTGATCCAGCTGGAGGTATATCAACTACTGAAAGATTTCGCTGCTGAGGGGGGCACTGTTTTTATGTCCTCCCATAACCTGGGGGAAGTAGAACGAGTCTGCAACCGGGTAGCTATTATCAGGATCGGCCGCCTGGTGGCTCTGGAAGAGGTCAGTGAACTGGTCCGGCGGCGGATTTATTCGGTTGAATTTTTCATGGATCCCCCACCCGGAGAAAAGGAACTGGCGGAAATGGGTTTGCAGGACTTTTCCACGAGAGAGGGGATAATCAGGGGGAAAATTTGGGGCGAACCAGATGATTTTCTTCGTCAACTCCTAAAGAGGGGACAGGTAAAGGATTTAAACTGGACCCGGGGTCGGCTGGAGGATATTTTTATGGAATACTATCGCGGAGAGGAGGGGGAGCAATGAGAGCATTATTGCGGCTGCGAATGCGGGAACAGAAAACCGTCCTCCTGGCCTATGCGCTGGGACTGGCAGTTTTCAGTGGCATTATGGCCTGGAGTTACGAGGCTTTTTCAGAAGACACCGGGTTTTTAACCCAGATGTTTGTTCAATTTGAAGATCTGATGCAGGCTTTTGTGGGAGTTGGTTTTTCCCTGGAGGATTTAACGGCAACCTATCTGGCTATGACCTGGCGACATCCCCTGATTCTTTTCCTGCTTATAGCTTTTGGGGTAGAAAGAAGTTCTGGACTGGCCCGTGAACTGCAGACAGGAACCGGTGATCTCCTTTTCACTCTGCCCTATCCCCGTTATTCCATAATATTTTCCGATTTTTTGGCTACCACCCGGGGCCTCCTAATTATTAATCTGCTCCTGGTGATCGGGGTTTATCTTTTTTCTCTTTTGTTCGGTGTTGAGGATATTCCAGCCCTGACCGGTTTTTTCTGGGTGTTCCTTTTAAGTTTCTTTCTGCATCTAATGTTTTCCGCCCTGGCCCTTCTGGTGGCCACATTAAGCAGAACCGGAGGACAGGCACTGGGGTGGACCGTGGGGATCATTTCCATTCTTTATGTGGGGGACTTCCTGGCTTCCATGCAGCCTCAGCTGGAATTTATCCAGCCCTTTACTATTTTTTATCATTATCAGGTATCCGAAGCACTGGCGGGAACATTGCCCCTCTGGGAATCAGCCCTTTTCCTGGGCTTAACCCTGATATTACTGGGAGGCTCTTATTTTTTCATTCAACGGAGAGATCTTTAAAGCTTTGACGATGCCCTCGCCTTTTAGGGCAATTAATAATGTGCTTCTTTTTTTGATCCGTAAGGAGATAGATATCCCAGAAGATATTCAGGATTATCAAAAAACAGATCAACCCCGAGGTTAAGTTTAAACCTTCCCCCAGACCTGTCCAGTGACTCCAGAGAAAAAACAATATCCAGGTCAGAATAAGGGCCAAAAACTTATTGACCCGGTGTTTACCCAGGCCCATAATCAGCAAAAGATGGAGGCCAACCCAGCAATAGAGAAACATTATATCCCTTCTTTCCAGTTCTCTTTTCTCCGGGATAAAGGCAGGGAAAAAACCTGTTAACCCTGACCCCGGTCAGGTCTTTTCCAGGCCCAGAAAAGATGGAGGGCCAGGAGACCCAGTAAAAGTAAGGTTTTTTGTCCAGTCCCGGAGAACAATTGGAGGATCTCCACCAGTAAATAATAGGGGAAAAACATGGTTAAAATCAGCAGCAGGGGGCTGCTTTTTCTTTCAGAAAAAGCCAGATAAAACAAAATTGCCAGTATTATCAGGTATGAAGTCATAACTTGCCCTTCCTTTTTGCTAAAGGTTTCAGGTTAGCCCGGAATTCTTATTTTAAACCTGTTCAGCCTGATTTAGTTACCGTATTTAGATAAACCAGAGGTGAAACCCTGATAAAAACCCCGGGCAAAGCGCAGGGCATCCGGGGCCCAGCCCACACCTCCAAATTTGCTGCGGACAATGGCCTGCCCGGCTCCCCGGACTACTCCCCTGACCCCGGCCTGGGAGGCCACCTGCATACCACCATGGGCCAGGGTTGCTGCTTTGGACCCTACCGATATCAGGGGGTCATTGGTATAACCGCGGGCTACATCCCGGGCCCCTTCCTGGAAGCCCTGACCAATGCTGGGGGCCATTACCTGGGTTTGAATTCGGCTGCGGGTCAAATAAGCTTCCCCGGTCATTTCTACAGCATTTTTTACAGAATCCCAGCCGCTCTGCAGGGTATTGCCTATTACAGAAAACATAAAAAATCCCCTCCTTCTTTCCGGGCTAACCTGGAACTCAACGGGATCGGTTCAAAAAGTGACCTTTATTTAAATCAGTAGCGGGGGAGGGGTAACAGCGATGGCCATGTTCCTTTAAAAATATTTTTTCCGAAAAAATCAATTCTCCATTGAGCAACTCCAGTTTTAAGGTTAAATATTCCATGCCGCCCAGGTTCAGGTGAGCCAGGTTAAGCTGATGACACCCGGTCCTGGATCCTTTTTGCACAGGAGAAAATGGAATTATTTCCAGGTGGGTATAAAGGAGGGTTCCCCGGGGACAATTCAGGGTAATATTTACCGGGTAATTAAAACGAAGCTCGGGAAAGCGAAAATGCAGGCAGAGGTTTTCTTCTGGCTTAAAAACGCAGGTCTTGTGGAGGGGATAAAGTGATTTTTGTTCATCCTCGGATACCGCCCGGCAAATAGTTATTCGGGGAGGGGGAGTTTCCGCATAGGTCTGGGCCAGAAAAGAAGGGATAAGATAAAGGACTTCCTGACCTGCATGGAAAATGGTTATGGTTTCATTTTCCTTTACTACCG
>PWFS01000161.1 GCA_003554145.1 Halobacteroidaceae bacterium
GTTTACATTTAACATCGACACACCAGCATATAGCCTTCGGGACATTGGACCGGCAGGCGGACATATCTTCTATATTGATGAAGACGATGAACATGAATGGAAGTATTTAGAGGCGGCGCCAGAAGAAACAGAGGGCCCAACAACTAGGTGGGGTAGTACTGACCAGGTAGATGGCACAGAGGAACCAATAGGAACAGGAAGGAACAATACTCGATTAATATTGGAAAGTGACAACAGTGGATGGGCTGCTGACAGAGCAGATGACTTAAACCATGGTGGGTATAGTGATTGGTTTTTGCCGTCCATGGATGAACTATCTGAAATGTATACAGTCCTTCACGAAGAAGGATATGGTGGCTTTACAAACAGTTTTTACTGGAGTTCCAGAGATTCAGATCACACTGCCGGATCGGCAAGGGGAGTAAACTTTAGTGGTGGGACAACACACTCTTATTCTAAAATGAATTCCCATAGGGTAAGGGCTATTAGATCCTTTTAAAGTTAAGTGATTAATTAACAGCTGCTAGTCGCTTAACATATTCACCTGGCACTACCAACTACCCCGGCGGGCAAGAGGCGTTACCTTGCTTCCGGGGTAGTTTTTATTATTTAGCAAGCCATTGCTTCACTTTAGCAAAGGCGCCTGGCTCCACCCGACTTATGTCGAAGGTGTTGTGACCGGATAAGCAAATGAAGAAGATCTACAGAGCAGCCCAACTTCCTGAGCAGGAAGGGGGGCTGTATCTTTGTGGTGTGCCCGGCATGGGCGCCGTCTAACGGGTAGAAGTCCCGAGTGCAGGTTGATAGTGCCAGGCACTTAGCCAGGAGCAAGGGTTTCCACTGCGAGGTGGGATCTGAAGGAAGCTGGAGGCAAACTTCTGGCCTGACGAACAGGAACCACATCAGGCATATGTAGGCTGGGTGAGGTTGCCAAACAAACCGAAGCCCTAAACTATCCGAAGGCTACGGTGTAAATGTGGAAGGTAGATGGAAGGAAAGACTGCGTTCTTACCCGGGGAGATCTCATGAACGTGAGGAGATAATTTCGAATCACGGTTAAAACAAATTTGTCATGAGAAGTCAGCAGATACCAAAGTACTCGATGAAAGTGATGACATCGAGGAAGGGTTGAAACTCAGGAGATGATAATAAATGAATGATACCAACACAGGAGCGAAGTGCAGCCAACCTCCGGCAGACAAAAGTCGTAAGGAGGGCTTACCTCAGAAGAATAGTGCGGAACACGAAGGATATGCAGGAGTGCACAGTCCTGGGAGGATATTTGAAAACAACATCATTGACCAGACAAGTCGAAGGTTAGACTGCTTGGGCAGATTATAGACAGGGACAGCTTGAACAAAGGGTTCAAGAGCGGTTTAGCCCCTGTAAGCTGCAAAAGGCTATAATATAAGAAAAACAAAAACCCCCACTTTCGGGCCCGATTCAGGGGTTGGGGTTTCTATCAACAATTTTTTGGAAACCCTGCTTTAACCGCTGCTTTTCAGTTAACAGGATAGCATATTTACTACCATTTATTGATCTTTGTTTTCCGCACCAGGGGACTGCGGGCCGGTAAAAAATGGCGGGGAAAAGAAATGGTTTAAAAGATCCGGGTTTAACCCGGGTCTTTTTGCGTACCTCGAGGGTAAAGGAATAAAATGGGCGGTGTCGAAAACCAACAGCAGAAAGAAAAAAGGAGGCCCCGGTGATGGAAGAAAAACTGTATTTTCTGGAGAAAACCAGCATAAAACTCTGGGCCATAACCTGGAGGGCTCTCCTGCAGAATGGCGAGGGACTGAGTTATGAAATAGAAGAAACCTATTTGAAGGCGGGACGGGATTATTATAGCAAAAAGGTTTACCTGGAAAATGGTCTGGGACTGGAGATCAATTTAAATTTTGCAGAGGGAGAAAAGGATACCGTTGAACTCCGGGCTGATGTCAGTAATGTGGGGCAGGAGAAGTTTAATTTGGAACAGGTAACTATGCTGCACTGCCAGGGTATTGGTATAACTCCAGGAAAATCAGTATTCTTCCGCCAGGGCTGGCGGTCAGGCTCAGCCAGCAGCTCAATTTTTGGAGGAGGGGTGGACCCGGATCCCCGCATCCGGGCGGCGGGTCAAAAAGCCGTTTTTTCACCCCATCCTGGCCCCGGGAAAAATGGCCATTATGTCAGCGATATGTACGGCCTTATTTTGGATCAGAAAAAAAACCGGGCGCTCCTGGCTGGAGCGGCAAAAACGGATCGTTTTTTTTCCAGGGTTTATTTTAAAAAGAAAGGAACAGGCAATTCCGGTGGAGAACTGGGCCTGATTGTGGATGTTGATGGGTTGCCCCTGAGTCCCGGGGAGCGGATTCAGCTGGATCCTTTTTGGCTCTACTGGGGCTCTCCTGAGGAAATCCACTATAATTATCTGAACCGCCTCGGTGGGGAGATGGGAGCCCGGATTTCGAAAGACAGTCCCACCGTCTGGGCCTGGGGGAAAATTCCCTCCCGCAAAGATGGAGAACAGGAGGTATTACACAACTTAAGCTTTTTGAACACAAATTTTTCCCAGGTGCCCCTGGGCACGGTCCATATTGATGAGGGTTATCAGCAGGAAGCAGGGGACTGGTTGAAAAGTAACCGGGGTTTTTCCCGGGGGATGGGTTATGTCTCCGAAAAAATCAGGGATCGGGATTTCCAGGCGGGAATAGGGATGGCCCCTTTTCTGGCCGGAGCCAACTCCCAATTATTCAGAGAAAACAGGGAGTGGTTTGTGCGGGATGCCGGACAAAACCCCCTGGCCCTATCCGCAAACCTGCAGCAGGGCAGTAGTTCAGTTTTTCATGTTCTGGATCTCAGCCGGAAAGAAGTTCAGGATTATCTGGGAGACCTTTTCCAGCAGCTAGCCGGGGAGTGGGGCTACAGTTTTTTCAGGTTAAGCTATCTATATGCGGCTGCCCTGCCCGGAGAAAGGAAAGATCCCTCCTTCAGCCGGGCCCAGTCCCTGCGGCGAGGATTGGAGATAATAAGGGAGGCGGTGGGAGAAGAAGCCTACTTGCTGGCTTCTAAATGTCCCCTGGGTCCTGCCATTGGAGTGGTTGATGCCTTCCAGACCGGCCCTGAAACTGGAACCTTCTGGGAAAGCAGCAGTTCCCGGTTTTCCGGGGGGCGCCGCTATCTATCGGGAACGGGCAATGCCATCCGCAATTGTTTGAGCCGGCTGTATCTACACCGGCGATTATGGAGCAATGATCCGGGCCTTATTTTCCTGGGAAGGGGCCGGGGGATGCTGGGGCA
>PWFS01000032.1 GCA_003554145.1 Halobacteroidaceae bacterium
CCGGGCCTGCCGGCGGGTAATCTTGCGCCGGTGGGCCAGGATTCCATCTATGAGCTGATCACCGATTCTGATCACCGGGTTCAGGGCACTCATCGCTGATTGAAAAACCATTGAAACCTGATTCCAGCGGATTCTCCTTAACTCCCGGGGCCTGAGGGTTGCCAGGTCCCTGCCGAAGAGGTTAATGTTCCCCTGGAATATCTGACCATTGCTCTGTAAAAGACCCATGATCGTGTAGGCCAGGGTGGATTTCCCACAGCCCGATTCTCCGGCCAGACCCAGAAATTCCCCCTCCTCCATACTCAGGTCAACCCCATCTACTGCTCTGACCCGACCTTTTTGAGTTTGATAACCGGCTTCCAGGCCTTTTATTTCCAGAATTTTTCCTCCCATTATTCTACCTACCTTTTTCGCAGTTTAGGGTTGGAGATTTCGTCAATGGCAAAATTCAAAAGAACCAGTGAAGTCCCCAAAAGTCCGATAAAGAGTCCGGGGGGCAGAAACCACCACCAGGCCCCGAAGAGGAGAGCAGCGCTGTTCTGGGCCCAGTAGAGAAGAGTTCCCCAGCTGATCACAGTCAGGTCACCCAGGCCCAGAAAGGAGAGGGAGGCTTCACCGATTATGGCTGCAATGGTGGAGGTAAGGAAGGTGGCCATCACCAGGGGTACGATATTGGGCAGGATCTCCCGGAAAATAATTTTGGGGGCACTCTCTCCCAGGACTTCCGAGGCATAGATAAACTCCCTTTCCCGGACCGAGAGAACCTGGGCCCGAACGACCCTGGCCCCCCAGGCCCAGCCAGTTATAGCCAGGACCAGGATAATTGGTGTTATCCCCTCCACCGTAATATAGGTGGCAATAACAATAACCAAAACCAGGGTGGGTAAAACCAGGAAGATATTGATGAAGAAGGAAACGATATCATCTACCACCCCCCCGAAATAGCCGGAAATCAACCCTACGGTAAGGGCAATGGCCGTGGTCAATAGGCCGGTAGCCAGACCAATAAAGAGGCTGGTCCGGGTCCCGTAAATCAAGCGGGAAAAAATATCATATCCATTCTGGGTGGTTCCCAGCCAGTGTTCCCCTGTGGGTCGACTGCGCAGGGGAAAACGCAGCCCTTCTTCATCCCTGTTCTGAAAAGGTTCATAGGGGGCCAGAATAGGAGCGAAAATAGCTATAAAAAGGAAGAAGATAAGAATTATCAGCCCCAACACAGCTTTTTTATTCTTAAAAAACAGGAGCAACATATCCCGCAGCAATTTCCCTCACCCCCTTCTCACCCTGGGATCCAGGGCCAGCACTACCATGTCGGCCAGGAAATTGGCCACCAGAACTGCTATGGTAATGAACAAGAAGATCCCCTGGACCAGGGGGTAATCCCGCTGCTGAATGGCCTGATAGAGCATAAAGCCAACCCCGGGATAGGAGAAGACCATCTCCGTAAGGAGACTGCCCCCGACCACAAAACCCAGCTGCATGGCAAAGCCGGTTATGGAAGGCAGCAGAGCATTCCGGGCGGCATAAGTGTACTTTATCCGGCTCCAGGAGAGCCCTTTGGCTTCGGCCACTGTAATGTAATCCTCCGCCAGAACATTGAACATATTGTTGCGGACCAGGAGCAGCCAGTAGCCCAGCGAGGTAATGGCAATGGTCATCCCGGGCAAAAACCCGTGAAATATAACCGAACGGACAAACTCCAGGGACCACCGGTCTGCAATTGCCGCTGAAGAACCTCCTCCCAGGGGGAACCAGGGATTGCGGAAGGCAAAGAAATAAACCAGGAGCAGCCCGAACCAGAAAAAAGGAAAAGAACGAATAAACAAAAAGAGACCCAAAAATATCGAAGAAAAGGGGTTCCCCCTCTTCCAGGCAATCTCAATGCCGGTGAGTGTCCCCAGAATGAAGCTGATAATGGTGGAAATCCCAACCAGTCCAATGGTCCAGGGTATGGATCTGGCCAGGACAGTGGTAACCTTGGCCGGATAATGACTCAGGGCCAGGCCCAGGTTGCCCCGGCCCAGGCTGCCCAGGTAGGTTATGAATTGCTGAAAAATATTTCCTTCTGCTTCCACCCCGAAGGAAGCCATAATCGCGGTGCGAGAGGCCTGATCCATTCGACCCATCTGATAGATTAGAACGCTGGCCGGATCACCAGGCATCATGCGGGGCAGGATGAAGTTAATGATCAGGGCGATAAAGATGGCCAGGATCAGCCAGGCCACTTTGCGAATTAAATATTTCATGGCACTCTTCCTTAAAAAATATTGGGAGCGATCCCCCGGCGAACCGGGGAATCGCTTCCTTGAATTAATTAACTGGTTGTAAGTTGAGATAGATCAACATCTTGCCCATGCCGGCAAAGTGAGGAGCAACATAGGGATCGTCCTCATTGGGCCAGCCGGTGAAGTTGGTGGTATTATACTGGAACCAGACCGGGTTGAAAAAGAGTGGAATATAGGGCAGGTCTCTCAGGAATTCCGTTGTTACCTGTTCCATCAAGGCCAGCCGCTCTTCCTCTTCATAATCGGGAGTGGTCCGGTAGGAATCAAGAGCCTGATCCACCACTTCGTTGCTGTAGCGAACCTGGGAATGGGTAGGAGCAGCTTCTCCCAGCGGAGCATAATGACGGGAGTGGAGGATATTATCAAACTGGAAGAACGGCGAGGAACCGGAGGTGGCATAAGAAATGGAAATATCATATTCTCCAGTACGTAGATTATCCATAAAGGGCGAAGGCCAGGCCCTCTGAGTTACCCGGGCCCTGATGCCAATTTCCCGCAGCTGTTCGCTGACTACTTCCGCTCCTGTAATCCAGTCCGTCCAGCCGGTAGGCACATAGAGATCAAAAGCCATCTCTTCTCCATCTCTGGTCATAATTCCGTCATCATTGGGGGAAAACCCTTCCTCCTGGAGAAGATCCCGGGCGGCCTGGGGATCAAAGCCGGGATCGTATTGGGCCCGGGCTTCATCAGTTACCCAGTCGAGGAAGGCGGTCTTGACACTGGAAATATCAGCAGGGATAGCTCCTGAAGCCATTATGGTCACAATTTCTTCCGGATCCAGAGCCATGGCTACTGCTTTTCTGACATTGGGATTATCGAAGGGTTCCCGGGCATTGTTGGCGGCCAGATAAACAATGTTCCCTTCTGGCAGCCAGTAATGGTGATGATCGGGGTTGGCGGCCACAAAGGTTTCATCGATATTGGGAATAAAGTAGCCACCCCAGTCCACTTCTCCATTAATTATCTTCATGGCAGCGTGATCATTGGAGGTAGCACCTATCTGTTCCACACCATCAATGTAGGGAAGTGGTTTGCCGTCTGCACCCATCTGCCAGTAGTTGGGGTTGCGCTCGAACCGATAAGAGAACTCTCTGAAGCTGCCTTCTTCAAAAATAAAGGGGCCGGTCCCAACCGGGTCGACGTTATCGGTCCATTCCGAGGGATCCTCAACGTCTTTCCAGATGTGCTGAGGCACGATATAGATATTGGCAATAACGGTGATGATGGGAGTATTGGCTTCATCAAAAGTAAAGCGGACTTTGTAATCGTCAAGGGCTTCCACAGTTTCCAGTCCCTGTTCCCAGATACCCGAACGATCCAGGGCTGGATCCTCACGACCGAGATCCAGGGTGAAAATAACATCCTCAGCCGTAAACTTTTCTCCATCATTCCAGTAAACGTTTTCCTCCAGGTGGAAGGTCAGGGAGCGCAGGTCATCAGACCACTCCCAGTCCTTGGCCAGCCAGGGGCCGACCTCGCCAGTATGGGTGTTGTCCAGGACCAGGGTTTCGTAGAAAAACCCAAAAGTTGTCTGGAGGGGGTTGGGCGAGAAGGGGTTGAAATTTTTTATTAAAACCCCCTGCCTTCCTTCGGTCACCCGGACTATCCCGCCTCTTTCAACATCTTCCGCCAGAACCAAAGAGCCAGACACCGTCAGTATGAGGATTAAAAATAATCCCCAAATAAGGGTTTTGCGCATAATATTTGACCTCCTCTTTAATTCTCTTCCTGCCGCCAAAAATATTCACCCAACCCTTTTTATCCCCTCCCTTCTTTTAAAGAAAAAATAGGGCTTAGCTTTATAGGGTTTAATTTAGGTAAAATGAAAAAAATTCCTTCAATTATGAAAATTATTGTTAGAATATACAGAAGTATTTGTAATCAAAAAAATTAGCAAAGGGAACCTGCTATATAATTAAACTCCATAACCGTAATTTTTCTGAGTTGTTTTCGGTCACTTTCGCAGAGAAAAAAAGTCAGCTAAAGGGAAATTAAACTAAATCCCGGCGGAAAAAATTTCCTGGTTAACCTCCTTACTGTTCTTATCAAAAAAGGCGGCAGGCCACGTTTTCCAGGCCTGGCGATTTAAGGGGATTTAATTTTGCACTTTGGGGCTTGATTGCATTTGGTGTGAGCCTGAAATAGGGCCGGGGTCTCAATTCCAGGTGTAGAGCTTTACCAATTAGAACCCGCCTCCCCGGTCTTACATTTTCCGGGCAATGTTTTTCCCTTCCCCGGATATATCCAAAGACTTTTCCCGGTTCAATTAATCCCCGGCTACTATTCACTGTAAAGCAGGAGGCCTGTTTCCTGGCCTGCTCCTGACAGGGTTGATCAGCTCTATCGATTAAATTCTGCAGGAAAAAAGATATCGATGGCCAATACATTACTCTAATCAACAACGACTGGAGGAATTATAAGTCTATCAATCTCAGACACTGATACGAAAGAGAATAAAATGCCTGATGATAAAGGTGCAATAAAAAAGAAATCTGGGGAGGGGTTCGGTGTTTAAAGGAGGGGAAATTATTAAGTTTCACCAATATCTTAATAAAATTTATGAACAGGCCCGGGAATTAACAGAGCTGTTGCAGGAGGAAGATCTGAACTGCAGGTTCCTGAAGTCTTCTCATAATTATCTGCAGGATTCAGAAGGACAATATCACCTGCAGCATTATCCGATTCCAGTTATAGAAATAGTTCAGATAGGAGATATTGGGTTTAATCTGTATAAAATATTTTTTGAATTCCCTCTCTCCCAGGCTCAAGTTATAAACCTGGACCTCACCCATCTTTTAGAGGAAAATGAAGTAGAGATATATGGCGGCAAAGACTGTACGATTGATTTTTACCGGAGGGGAGATTCCTGGGAAAATGTCAAAAATGAAATTGCCCGGTCATCAGAAGAGGTGGTCATGCTCAGTATTTATATAGATTACGGCTTTCCCAATCAGTTTATTATGAAGAGGTTCCTGGATGCAGGAAAATTTTTGGGGTTTAAGTAAGTTTATTTTTTTTCATGTTGTGTTTTTTTACAGGTCAGGGAATTAAATGTTAGGGCCAATTATTTCAGGAAACCTGCTGCCTTATTAGCAACCCCATTGAAGCCCAGAAAAAAACCGTCAATCTGATGAGGGCAGGCCCCGGGGCTTCTCTGATAATGGGGTTCCTTATCAATTCCAGGGTTGGGAAAGGAAGCTTTTTCAGGCCTTTTCAATAAATATCCGGGTTCCTTGCCCCGCCGGTTGGGGGGGTTTTACTATTAAACGGCGGGGAACCCGGTTCCTTATTTCGGGCACGTGGCTGATAATTCCCACCTGAACCTGCTCCTGCCTCAGTTTTTCCAGGGTTTTTAGAGCCAGTTCCAGGGCTTCAGGGTCTAAAGACCCAAAACCCTCATCCAGGAAAAAGGACTCCAGGTTATATTTTCCTTTCAACTGAATCCTGGTGGAAAGAGCCAGGGCCAGGGCCAGTGAAGTCAGAAAAGTTTCTCCTCCTGATAGGCTGGAAACAGGGCGCCTGATCCCTCCATTGGCATCATCCCGGACCACAAACCCGGTATCTCCTTCAGTTTCCAGGGCATACTTACCTCCCGTCAGGGAATAAAGACGTTCTGAAGCCACCCGGGCAATACTGTTCAATCTTTCTGAAGCAATAAACTCAACAAAGGCATTACCCCGGAAGAGGTTTTTGATTTCATCCAGACGACTTTTTTCCCGGGAATATTCTTTCCGCTGCTTCTCCAGGGCCTTCCAGCGCTTATGGTTTTGCTGAACTCTCTCCAGTTCCTGTCGGGCCTGGGCCAGGGTTCCTACTGCGCCGTCATAGGCTTTTCGTGCTTCTTTTAATTCTTGCAGCCATTCTTCCCATTCTGAAGGGCTGATGCGGATGGACCCCAGGCTCTTTAACAGTTTTTCCTGTTCTTTTTTTAATTCCCGCTCCTGTTCCCGGTAAGCTTTTATTGCTTCCTGTAAACCCTCCTGTTCAGCCTGATCCAGCAGGGCCTCCTCAGCTGCACCGATGGTAATAAAATGTTTCTCGGCTACCTTTTTTTCAATTGTTTTTTGCGCTTTTTCCAGCTGTTTATCCGCATTCTTTTTATTGGTTTCCTGCTCCAGGTAGGCGCTCCACATTTTTTCTTTTATTTCCCGGGCATTTTTTTCATTCTTTTCTGTACTTTTCCAGTCTTTTTTCAGGGTCCCGATCCGTTCTTCAACCTCCTGGAGCTCTTTTGCAGGAGAAGAAGCATCGGTCAGCTGCTCCACCTGTTCCTTTTTCCCCTCAATCTGCTCCTGCAGGTTCTGCAGGCCTGTTTCCTTCTTCTGCACCTTTGCCTGGATAGAGTTTAAATTTTCCCTGGCCTCTTGAATAACATTTTCCATTTTTTCCAGTTCTTTTTCTCCCTGCTCCTGGACCTGACCCAGTTCTTCCATTTTTTGATCCCGCTTTTGAATATCTTCTGCCTTTTCCTCAATTGCTTCTACTGCGAGTTCACCCCGAGCCCTATCCAGATTATCCTGTTCCTGCTTAAGGATTTTTTCCTGCTCTTCCAGTTCCTCATTGGTTTCGGCTTGATTGGACTTTTTTTCTTTCCAGGAGGTTTGAGTTTCCCCCTCCTCCCGGATCCTTGCATTTAAGCTTTTCTCCAGCTTTTTCAATTCATCTTCTGCTTCCTTGCAGGTGTTTTCCCATTCTTTTTGCTCCTGGGATGTTTGGGTCAGCTCATTTTCTCTCTTTTCCAGAAAATCTTTTAACTCCGAAAGGGGGTGACGGGTCCGGCCGGCAGGAAGCTGTTCTCTTCTTTCCTGCAGTTCCTGCTCCGAACAAGTTATCTGCTCCTCCAGATTCTTTATCTCACTGTGTTTGTTTTTCAGATTGGTTTTTATTCCTTCTGCTTTGAGCTGTTTGGTCCTTAACTCTTCATCCCATTGTTTTATTTCCTCTTGATGTGCTTTTATAGTTTTTTCCTGATCCAGCCCCTCCTCTTCAGGCAGGACAGCAGGATCGGGGTGATCACAGGAACCGCAAACCGGACAGGGGTGCCCCTTTTCCAGGCTGGCTGCCAGGAGCCCCGCTCGCTGGTTTTTTTCCATTTCTTTGTGCTCTTTTTCCAGGCTTTCCAGGTGAGCCTGGCCCGCTTTCAGCCTTTCTCCCAGCTCTTTTACCCCCTGTGCCACCTGCTGTTCCTGTTCCACCAGGGTGTCCCTTTCCTTGATTTTTTGGGCCCGGTCTTCTTTTCCTTTTTCCATTTCTTTTTCTATACCTTCAATTCTTTCTACCAGGTGCTTTTGCTTCTCCAGGTTCCGAAAGGCTTCATTGAGATCATCTGCAGCAGGAGGCCGGTTAGCTTTTACTTCCTGAAGCTTTTCTTCTGCTGTGTTCCACCTTTCCCGGGCTTTTTCCTTTTCCTCCCGGGCTCGCAGCCGGATCTCATCTGCTTTATCCACTTCCTGATCTCTTTTTTCCTTCTTTTCCTGAACTTTTTTCAGTTCTTCCTGGCCGGCCCTGAATTTCTGCAGGGCCTGATGGGCCGCGCCTATCTCCTGGCGATAGCGGGGATCCACCTGGAGTTTCTTCAACTCTTTTTGCAATTCTTCTTTAGTTTCTTTTAGTTCCTCGTTCTTTTCCAGGGCCTTTTTTAATTCCTCCCGGGCCTGATCGTGGTTTTTTCCCAGTTCCTGCAGTTCGGAGTTCAGCTTTTTTATCTCCCCGGATAATTTATTTTTCTCCTCTTCCAGGTCCAGGGCTCTTTCCAGGTTGTTTTTTTTCCGGGTTAACCCTGGCTCCTCTTTTTCCCAGGCTTCCCGGCTTTTTTGAGCTCTTTTTTCTTCTTTTTCAAATTCTGCTGCTGCTGCCTCCCAGTCTGTTTTCTTCTGCAAGAATAGATCATCGACGGTCTTTTTGGCCTGCAGAGCCTCATTGTAGGTTTTCAGGTAGGGGCGCAGTGGCTCCGCACTCTGGGCCAGAGCCAGCTTTTTTTCTTTTTCCAACACAACTTCTTCCCCGGTTTTCAATTCCTTTAAGCCCTCTTCTATCTCCTGCAGCCGGTTCTGTTCTTCCCAGTTCCGGCTTTTTTTCTCGTGTTCTTTGTCTCTTTTTTCCTTTTCTCTTTCTACTCTTTCTTTCTCCTGCTGCGCTTCATTCTTAACCTTTTCGGCCTGTTCTACTGTTTCCCGGGAGGCTTCTCCCAGGCCCTGTTGTTCGCCGATTACTCTCTCCAGTTCTCTATTGGTGTTGTTCAACCGATTATTAACCGCCTCGGTTAGCTTTCTACCATAACGATCCAGGTTGAATATTCTCTCCAGCATGGCTCTTCTCTCGGCCCCTTTAAGGTTTAAAAACTCTGCAAAACGGTTCTGGGGTAATAGAACTGCCCGGGTAAAATCTTCAGCGGTAAGACCCATTATTTCCTGGATCTTTTCATCAATATCCCGAACTTTATCGGCTAAAACCGCCTTTTCTTCATTGCCAGAAGAAGGGAGCATTTCTACCAGCCGACACTGGGCGGTGCTTAATTTCTTATCTTCGCTGCCGGTAAAGTTGCGTTCCACCCGATAGATTTTTTCCCGATCTGCCCCGCCCAGAGCAAAGGTAAATTCCACGCTGAGATTTTCTTCGGCCTGATTCAATATCCCCTGGGTGCCCCGGGTGGCCCGCTCCACCTTATTAAATAGACTGAGGGTTATAGCATCAAGTATGGTTGATTTTCCGCTCCCGGTAGGACCAAAAATTCCAAATAAACCCTGGGAGGTCAGTTCTCTAAAATCAATAGTCTGACTTTCCTTGAAACTCTGCAAACCTTTAATTTTTAATTTAAGGGGCCGCATTATAAATCAGCTCCTTCCCCATCCTGTTCCGCCTCCCGTCCCAGTTCCAGGAACAAATCTACCAGTTCCTCCTGGGGTTCTGCTCCATTTTTTTGCTGGCGATAAAACTTTCGGAAAAGCTCGTCCAGGGGCAGGCCCTCCCGCTCCAGCTGTTTTTCTACCTCCTGATGATCAGGGAAAACCGGCCGTATTCCCAGCAAACCGGAATGGATTTTGCGCATGGATTGAATCTGGCTCATCTCCATTGATTTTTCCAGGTGGATTTCTAAGTCGATCCAGGCCTGGGAGGGAGCTTCTTTTTCCAGCCAGGACATGGCTTCGGAAACTCCGGTTTTTACTGTTTTTTGGATCAGAGGGCGCCCGCTTTTAAGGGGTATTTCCCGGATATCCGGTTTCTCCCCGGGATTTATCTCAATTATTACCACCTGCTGGGTCTGATCCGCTTCGGAAAAACTATAGGCCAGGGGCGATCCACTATAACGGGCGGGGCAACCTCCTCCATGGACCTGTTGAGGTCGATGCAGATGCCCCAGGGCTGCATAATCAAAATGGGCAGAAATGAATTCCCGGCTCAGAGTCAAAGCCCCACCCAGGTGCAGGGGTCTCTCCGAATCCGATACAGCGCTTCCCCGGATAAAAAGGTGGCCGGTGAAGAGATTTACCGTTTCCGGCCGGCAGCCGACAAGGGATTCCTCCAGGAGAGCCTGCAGCCGGTTTTCATAGCTTTCTCGCAAAACCTCTTCCTGACTTACAGACTGGACCAGGGCCTCCTGCAGCCTGGCTTCAGAGGGAAAAGGCATGGCTATTAGAGAAACTTCCTGCCCGGGCCTTTTCAGGCCCAGCCGGAACCAGCCCTTTCCTGATCCCCGAAATTCAATATTTTGGGGTTGAAAGTCCGGGGTCAATATTTTTTCTCCAGGCCGGCCCAGCAAAAAAATCCCCTGTTGATAGGCCAGGGGAAATGAGGCTCGTAAACGATCGGGATTGTCATGATTGCCTGCAATGGCCACTACTGCCCTTTCCCCTTTTTCCGACATTTCCGAGACAGCATTATAAAAAAGTTCTTCTGCTTCAGCAGGAGGGTTAACAAAATCATAAACATCACCGGCAATAATTATAAGGTCCACTTTTTCCTCCCGGGCAATCTCTTTAATTTCCCGGGTGAAATCCTCCTGTTCTTTTATCCGACTATTATTATATAGGGTGCGGCCCAGGTGCCAGTCCGAGGTATGAAGGATTCGCATTATATTTGCCTCCCCGCGCTTGAGTTTAATGTTCCCCCTTTCTTTTTCCTCTCCACCCTGGTTAATACCTGCCAGAAAATCTCCTATTCCCAAAAATTAATACAAATTTTTCCCTTTTTCCTGCCCGGATGTTCTGATCCAAAAAAAGATCAGCATGGGCCTGAAAAGGGGATTGAATAAGCGATACTGGCCTGGACTACACTAACTGCTGCCTTTAGTTTTGCCAGGAAAGTGCTGGAGAAATTTTGTTCCGGCCCGGGTAATAGCGGTAACCTTTAAGTTCAATTCAGCTTTTTGGGATAAAAAAAAGTACCCCCAAATAACGGTACAATTTTTCTTATTATAAGTTGCTTTTCAATTGATAAAACTTCTTTCTCTTATCAGTTGTTTTTTGTTGATAATACTTGATGGTAGTTGGCATTAGAGCTATAATAGAAATAGAAGGAGGGATTTTAAATGCCAGAAGAACTCATTACAGCCCGGGAGGTTGCCCGGGCCCTGGGTATTTCTGTTGAAACCGTTTGGAGATATACCCGAGAGAAAAAAATTCCCTTTCTTGAGCTGGGAAACAGGAAATACCGCTATATCCTTGCTGATGTTATTAAGGCTTTACACTATTCCGATCTTGTTCGGGAAGAAAACAAGCAATATCCTACAAATAAGCCAGGATCGTTTACATATCAGGATTACTTAAAGCTTCCGGATGAACCTGGCTACCGGTTTGAAGTCCTGGAAGGAAATTTAGTTAGAGAACCATCACCAAATGTAATACATCAGCGTGTTTCCAGACGCCTGCAGCGCACATTGGAGGACCACTTTCAGAAAGTCGATCCCAGAGGTGAAGTCTTCGATGCTCCCCTCGATGTATCCTGGGATGAAACAAATGTGGTCCAGCCAGATTTGTTCTATGTCCCTGGAAAACAACGAGAGATTATTTTAGAAACCCATATTGCAGGATCTCCTCACCTGATTGTTGAAATCCTCTCTTCTTTCAATAAGGGTAAAGATCGGGTCAGGAAAATGCAAATTTACCAGAAAGCAGGGGTTCAACACTTTTGGATTGTGGACCCTGAAGAACAATCCCTGGTATGTTTTTCTCTCCAAAACCAGGTATATGCCCTGGTTACCTCGGGACTGGAGGAAACCACGGTAGTCCATCCCGATTTTCCCAACTTAACCATCAATTTAACAGACCTCTGGCAGTGAACTACCAGGATCCTCTGAATTCTACTACGATTTCTTACCGTTGTTGGTGAGACATCAAAGCCAGAGTTGTAATGTTTTAGACTCAATCCATCTGCTTCAGAAGACCGGTGGAGAAAATTTCATTCAGTAAAGCTGTAGCCATAGTAAATAACTTTGATTGATCCTTTAAGGGTAATAACCTTTTTTCGGTTCAAGGAGCAGGCTAACTTAAAGGGAGTTCCACATTTGAGGCAAGCATTAAATTCAGGTTTGAATCAAATTGTTTGGGAAATTTCCCCTGCCTCAAGTACCACCTCCACACCCTCCTTTCCTTGATATACCAATATCTTGTCAGAAAAGGAGTTTTTATTCAAGTAAAATATTACCATTTTTTATATTTTTTGTTTATTTTAGGAAATAATTTTGCTTAGCCAGTTTTGACGTTACAAAAAAAGTACCGCCATATAACGGTACAATTTTTCTTATTATAAGGTGCTTTTTCCGGAGATAACAGGACTGCCTACTGCAGCACATTATCAGAAAAGGACTTTTTTACCTCCCTGGCTATTTCCAGGCTGCCCCCTGAAATCTGCACTGAAGTTAAATTGACTTTCTCCCTTGGCTCTCCACCATTATGGTACCAGTCTTTCAATTCTTTTACCGCCTGCTGATAGGCGCTATCCAGCAGGTATTTATTATCGGGATATTTATTTCCTGCACTGGCAAATCCTTTATCCAGAGCACTTCTGGCCCGGACATAAAAATTTCGCAACCCCTCCTGGGTCCCTTTTTGGGGTGAATCATTATAATAATCGCTGATTAATTGGATTAAATCCTCAGTAATTGATTTTGCCTGGAAGGACCTGATATTGATATCCAGATAATCAATTCTCGAAGTGCTCCTGTTTTTTATTAAACCCTGCCCCGGATTTTTCTCCATTACATTCTGGCTGGCCAGTTTAAAATGATTTATATTCAGGTGAGAGGAAATAAGTTTTATCATATTTCTTTCACCTCCTGTTAATTCTTATATCGACATTTACCCGCAAATGGTTAATTTTTTTCCTGGAACCCTGGGGGATTTCTGCTGTACTATTATCAGGCTTTGCCCTTAACGTTAAAACTTCCATAGCACATACCGGGAAGAGTGGATATATAATCCCTTATTTCCCGAAAATCATTTAAAAAGAAAAAGCCGCAGAAAGCGACTTCAATTAGCCAGGCAGTCCAGGCACAGTTTTTTCTCCTCCTGTAGCCGGATAAAGGGTTCGGCAGTTCCTTCCCCGCAGTTTTCACATTCTATGGTATTAAAGATTAAGGCCCGGCCCGGGCAGGAGAAATTAGGCCTTTTCAGGAGAAAGAGCTCCCGGGGATCCTCGTTAAGTATGGCCTTTATCTTTTCCTCCCGTTCCCCCTCCAATTCCCTTCTTTTTAAAACAAGGCGCAGGCCCTCCTTTTCTTGCTCCTGGAAAAAGGAATAGGCATGTTTGCCCCGGGGACGATATATCAGGTTCCCTTTGCCAAAAGTACATCCCAGCAGGAATTGAATGGCATCTACCCCGCAGGCGTCATTCTCGGTAATGCATACCAGCTCTTCATCCCGGGCCCTCTTTAAGCCCCAGTGTTCTGCAAAAAGGCGGACCGCCTGAAAACCATAAGCCAGCCCGGGACAGGAATGCCCATGAAACTCCACACATTTCTCCCATAATTCCCTCTGCATATTTTCACTCCTCATCAGCAACTCTTCTTTTTAGAAACCACAAATTTTTATGAATATTATATTCAACAGGTAGGCTTTTTATCTTCTTGTCTTCGAGGGGGGATTCCTTCCTGGGATGTTATTTCCGGAAAGAGGAAAAGGTATTTTCATTTGGGTGAGATTAATAAAAATATGAGAAAATGCAGAATAAAATCAGGAAACGGAAAGCCTAACTGTACCCTTTTTGGGTATGAGTGGAAAGGACTTTCCTATTAGAAACTTTAACCCTGGAACTGGTCATCGCTGTAACCACTCCCTCCACAAACAATAGGAGGGGAAGGTTAATATAGAACTCCAGAATGGGAAAGGGACTCTCCACTGCAACCTTTGCCTCCTAACCTAACAGCCAATGGGCAAGAAAAGCAGCCAGCGGCACATAGATGGTCTCCGACAGAATTCCCGCAACAGCTTCCTGCCAGGAATAATTTGGCCCGCAAGCATACCCAATCTCCCCGACAACGAACATGATCCACCAGGGGAGTGCAAACAGTAACCATTGGCCCCCAACAGACTCTTGGGCAAGTCGGAAAAGAAGCACGAAAGCAATAGCCGTGCCCACTTTTGATAAAAAAACGCTCGTCAAAAAAGCGGCTGGAGAGATGCCTGTCGGTGCCTTTATTACTCCCGCAGCATTGCCCGCTGCATAGACGAGAAAAGGAACGATAAACAACACCGCCAATACCAAACCCATGGTCAGAAGTACCATTAAGTCCCAATCACCCACTTTCCTAACCTCATGAGTGTGACGGTGTAAGGAATATCTTTAGAGGTTTGCTTTTTTGCTCTTCACAGAAAAAAAGCTGGGAAAAATAACTTTTTAAAACAAAAATTGCTTGCTGTTTCATAGTTTTTTGGGGTTGACATTTAGTTATTGTTTTTTTGCAACCTTTGTGCTTTCTAATATATCCTTATGGGCAGTTTTTTTTGCTTCGGGCTATTATTAGCCCTGATCCCTTTTCATTCAGGCCAGCTTTCTGGCAGGCTTACAGGTCCTCGGCCTGAAAAAACAGTTTCAGCTATTGTAACTTCAAAGCAAAGTTTAATTAAAACTTATATCCAAAACTGACATTAAAGGTTGGCGAGAAGATATTGTAACTGTACCA
>PWFS01000023.1 GCA_003554145.1 Halobacteroidaceae bacterium
ACAAAGCCGTTCTCAGGCTGCCTGAGAAGCATGAAAAATATGTTGAATATCATTGTTTAGAATTAAATTTTCGGGCAAGAAACAAAATGGGTGAAAAACTTCATCCGATGGAGAAATAGCCCTTTCTTGGTGTCCGGTTAGCCTGTAGCACTCCAAACCTCTTTTTCAGAGTTTGCGGCTTTATGAACCTTTCTTTTTTATGCGTTCCCAGCGAACTCCCTGGGGAGTATCAATTAAGCGGATCCCCTGTTCTTCAAGGTGATCCCGAATGGCATCAGCTTCTTCCCAGTTTCTCTTTTTTCGAGCCTCTTCTCGCTGCTCAATCAGCTTCTTAATTTCCCCGGGGATTTCCTCTACCGGGGGCCTTTCGACCTGTTCCAGGCCCAGCCCCAGGACCCGGTCTACCTCCAGTAATAATTTATAATATTCGAGGGTAGGGTCTTCTCCCCGCAATATATCCCAGGTTAAAGCCAGGGCCCGGGGCACATTAAGGTCATCATTAAAAGCCCGTTCTATTTCGGTTCGGAATTGTTCCGGCCCTTTTTGATTTCCCCGGCCGGGAGAAGCCTCTTTAAACCGCAGGAAATTCTCTCTTAAACGCTCCAGGGCCCTCTGAGCCCCTTCCAGGGCCTCCCAGGTAAAATTAACCTTCTTTCTATAATGAGCATTTAAGAGCAGGTAGCGAAAAGCAAGGGGGTCAAAGCCTTTTTCTTCCAGGTCCTCCAGGGTATAGATATTGCCCAGGCTCTTGGCCATTTTGCCCCCCTCGACCTGAAGAAATTCACTGTGCATCCAGAAACGAACAACTTCTTTCCCGGTAAACCCCCAGTTCTGGGCAATTTCATTTTCATGGTGGATGGGGATATGATCAACTCCCCCGGTATGAATATCGAAGAAACCCTCCAGGTATTTGAGACCCATGGCTGAACACTCAATATGCCAGCCGGGATAACCCATGCCCCAGGGGCTGGGCCACTGCATGATGTGATTGGCCGGAGCTTTTCTCCACAGGGCAAAATCAGCAGGATGTTTTTTCTCGGGATTCACTTCCACCCGGGCCCCTTCCAGCTGCTCTTCCAGGTTCAATCTGGATAGTTTTCCATAATGGGGAAAACGGGAAATATCAAAATAAATCCCATCGCTGATTTCATAAGCATAACCCCGGTCCAGGAGAACCTGGACAAAATCAATCATTTCCTGAATATGATCTGTCGCCCGACAGGCAATAGTGGGGTCCTTGATGTTCAGGCGCTGGGTGTGATTAAAAAAGGCCTCAGTAAAGTAGTCGGCAATTTCAAAGGGAGATTTTTTCTGACGGCGGGCGCCCACCAGCATTTTGTCCTCTCCTTCGTCTGCATCCGACACCAGATGCCCCACATCGGTAATATTCATTACCTGATGTACCTGGAAATTATTATATTCCAGGACTCGCCGCAGAATATCCGAGAAAACATAGGCGCGCAAATTACCAATATGGGCATAATCGTAAACGGTAGGTCCACAGACATATAAGCCCACCCGGGGAGGTTGTTGGGGTTGAAACAGCTCTTTCTTCCTGGTTTTGGTGTTAAAAAAATAAAGCTCCATCATTTTTCCTCCCTGTTACCGGTTTGTTATCCAGATATTTTAATTAATTATATGCGTAATTTCAATCACTTTCTGCTGGAGCCAGGAAAAGCTGACAATGACACTTTCCATCCTCTTTTATTTCCTGATGATGCCAGAAGCAGGGACAGATCTTTTTGCGATCCTCCTCCGGATCTCCACTCACAGAACGGCAGGGGCAGTACTGACGCCCATATTCCTCTTTGTTATTAACCAGGCCCTCCAGGATCATCTCCAGAATTTCGGGGTCTGGATTCAACCGATAACCTGATTTTTCTGCATACTTTTCAGCAAATTTTCTCATTTTTAAAAGCTTTTCATTTCCGGCCATCTTCCCTTCAACCCTCCATTTCATCAGTTAATCGAGCATACTCCTTTTCCTGGAAGGTGATCAACCAGTCCAGGTGCATTTCCCCTTTTTCTTTTTCCAGTCGCCGGGCCAGAAGTTGATCCCATGATTCGAGGATCAAAAGCCAGGTTAACTGCAACAGATCTGACCCTTTTCCTTCCCGGCCTGTTTCCAGGGGAATCCGGGCCAGTTCCAGTTCTTTCTTTTCTTCTCGGCTTAAGGTTCTTAAAAAACAGATGTTCTTCCCCTGCATTATCTCCAATTGAAAATTTTCAGTTAGGGGACCCAGGTCCCCCCACAGTTGAGGAATTTCCTGCAAATAAAGCTTACAATCAGAAGCGGAAACATTTTCCCGGGAAAAAAGGGGGTTCCTCTTTTTTAATTCTTCTCTCAAAAACTTTCCGAACCGTCTTTTTTCTGGCATCATAAGGCTGGCCTCCCTGCTCTTTCATTTTCCTTCTTAGCTTATTTCTCCATTCCCATTGCCGGTCCTGCCTGATAATTTTTTTTCCAACCCGTGAAGGAAGAAAGGCGATTATGTGGAAAAAGAGAATTGATAACTAACAAATCAGTATAGCAAAAAGTTTTTAGTAGGTGATCCCATGAAGCTTAAATATTTTTCCCTGATTCTAACTCTGATTATCCTCGGAGGTTGTACCCCAACAGAAAGCATATATCCTTTTACCACTATTGGTTCGGTTTTGGCGGACCCCGAAGCCTTCGCCGGACGTAAAATTCGCCTGAGTGGAACCTATCGGCGTGATCCCCAGCTGGAAGCTTATCAGGTCAGCGGGATTCTCCAGGATGAAGGAAATGAAATCAGGGTCAGGGGTCAGGTTCTGGACTGGATCCCCCCGGAAAGAACCACCCTGCAGTTCTGGGGTGAAATAGTCATTGAAAATTCCAGGCCTGTCCTGGTTTTTCACAACGGCCGAGGGCTGGGCAATATTTTTCGCCATCCTAAGCCCCTGCCTTCTCTTGAGGAAAACGACCGGGTGCAGACCAGGGGGCGTCTACAACTGGAAAATGATATCTTGGTTTTAATAACCGAAGATCTGAAGAAAATCAAGCTGGAGGGTGTTGCTCCTCCGGCCGACCTTCCCTTAATCGGCGAAATTGAGGGCCAGGTTGTTGAAAAAGCCCCCCCTGCTTTTGATTATTCCGTTCAGGTAGAATCCCTTGATACCCAGAATTATCCCCCTGATTGAGGAGGTTTTTTATGGCCAAAGACTGTGTTTTTTGCAATTATCCCTCCCGCAAAATCATCCTGGAAAATAAACTGGCTTTTGCCATTTACGACAGGTACCCGGTTAATCAGGGCCACATGCTTTTAATTCCCCAAAGACACTTCCCGGATGTTTTTTCTGCAACCGATGAAGAAGTTCTGGCCTTAAACAGTTTAACCAGAGAAGTTCGGGATTACCTGCAGGGCAAATACAATCCAGATGGCTTCAATATTGGAATCAATCTGGGAAAAGTTGCCGGTCAAACCATTTTTCACCTGCATATTCACATTATTCCCCGCTACCTGGGAGATGTGAAAAACCCCAGGGGGGGAATCAGGAATTTCAAAGAAAATATCGTTCGTTACTAAAAGGAAGGCAGGAAAACCTGCCTTCCTTTCTCATTTCGCAACTTTAATATCTTCAGGGGGGATCCTGCTCCGGACCAGGACTTCCGGGGCCTCCAACATCCCCTGCCGATAAAATTTCAGAGGCAAAACCTGTTGATCATAGCGGGAAATCCATTCCCTGGCCATTTCATAAGAACCCCCGGGGGAATAATCGCCCTTTACAAACTCCCAGCCTTTCAGGAATAGGGCCTGATCAGCCACAACGCAAAGTTGGGGATCGACTCGCACCTGAAGCAGCTTATAATCTTCTTTTTCTGCAAAACCCCAGAGTTCATCTTCAGGCTGCAGATAACAGAAAACACAGGGGGTTTTCCGGACCTCTGAACCAAGAATAGTAGAAGGTTCTTCTGGTTGCAAACCTTTGCTGGTTGCATCTTCTAAACGATCCCGCGATAGATAGTAATAAAGTTTAACTTTCAGGCTGGAAAAATCCCTGCTTTCAATCAATGGCAATGCCTCCCCTTACTCCTGTTTGGGGTCGAGAGCGTCTCGTAGTCCGTCTCCCATGAAATTAATACTCAAAACAGCCAGGAAAATAGCAATTCCCGGGGGCAACCACATCCAGGGCATACCTTCCATAATATGAAGGGCCTGGGCGGAATTCAGCATATTGCCCCAGGAGGGTGCGGGAGGTGGAACTCCCAGTCCCAGGAAACTCAAGCCTGCTTCACCAATTATGGTGCTGGCTACCCCCAGGGTGGCAGCCACTAAAAGGGGTGGAATGGCATTGGGCAAAATATGAATCAGGATAACTCGCCGATGCCCGGCCCCCAGGGCAATAGCTCCCTGGACAAAATCCTGATTTTTCAACTTCAAAAATTCTGCCCGCAGGAGACGACAGGGTCCCGGCCAGGAGATCACCCCTAAAATGATCATAACATTGTAAATACTGGGGCCCAGGAGGGCCGAAGCAGTGATGGCCAGTATCAGGAAGGGAAAGCTTAAAAATATATCGGCCATCCTCATTATAAGGGTATCGGTAAAACCACCAACATAACCGGCAATGGGGCCCAGTATCAGTGCAATCCCCATCGTAATTGAAACCGCTACCAGTCCAACAGAAAGGGATATTCTCCCTCCATGCAGGACCCGGGTCAGGACATCCCGTCCCATTTCATCAGTTCCCAGCCAGTGCTCTGCAGACGGGGCTTCATTACGTTTAAGAAAATCAGCCCGGGTTGGATCATGAGGAGTCAGGTAGGGCGCGAACACGGCCAGAAAAATGAAAATGATCAGAAATATTGCTCCCAGCAGGGCTACCCGGTTCTTTTTAAAGCGCCGCCAGCCAACCCGCCAGGGAGATTCAATATTGCGCCTCGATAAAATTTGCTCTTCATTATATTCAGCCAAGATAATCGCCCTCCTCAATCATACCTGATCCGGGGATCCGCTATCGCATAGGCAATATCTGCAATAACGTTTCCCAGGAAAGTTAATACCCCAAAAACCAGGGTAATCCCCATCATCAGGGGATAATTTCTCTGATGGGTAGCATCAATTACCATTCTTCCCAGTCCGGGCCAGGAAAAAACCTGCTCGGTAATGACCGCCCCGGAGAAAATAAGGGGCACCATGAAACCCATCAGGGTTAGAATTGGAATCAGCGCATTACGCAGGGCATGCTTGTAAATAACAACCCGGTCCCGCAAACCTTTAGCCCGGGCAGTTCGGAGATAATCCTGATTGATCACTTCCAGCATACTGCTGCGCATATAACGAGTGATACTGGCAATGCTGGCCAGACCCAGGGTTAAAGCAGGCATTATTAAATAACTGAGCATGCCCAGAAAGGTAAAATCTTCACCTGGTCGGAAATAACCTCCGGCGGGAAGAACATTTAAAATCAGGGCAAAAATATAGAGCAGGATCAGGCCGAAAAAAAAGTTTGGAATAGAAACCCCCACAAAAGCCATAAAAGTAATCGTGTAATCACTCAGGGAATACTGCCGGCGCGCAGAATAGATACCGACGGGAATACCTACCCCCCAGCCAATTATAATACTGGAAACCGATAAAAGAATGGTCACGGGCATTCTTTCTTTTATCAAATCGGCAACGGGGCGCCGGGCACTATCGAAAGATCGACCCAGATTGCCCTGTAACAATTCTCCCACCCAGTCAAAGTACCTTACTATCAGAGGACGGTCCAGTCCCAACCGGGTTTTTTGCTGTTCAATCACCCGGGGGTCCAGATCGGGTACCCCCCTCAGGTGAGTAACCGGATCCCCGGGAGCAAAGTTTATCATTAAAAAAACCAGAAAAGTAAACCCAATTAAGACAGGGATCCCCTGGAAAACCACTCGCCGGATTAAATAGGTCATCATCTTGCATCACTCCAGCTTATTAATTGGGGAATGGCAGACGCAAATGGTCTGCCATTCCGCAATTTTTTTTTGTCTGCTGCCTTTTACTGGCGGTCAGCAGGGATCCACAGTTCGTGCAGAATCTCGGTCCAGAAAAGTCCCTGGGGACCGGGATCGCGATCAATTCCCATCAGCCTCTCGTTAGCAGCAGCTACGCTAACACTATAGGTGAAGAATACATTAGGCAGTTCTTCATTCATCAGGCGCTGCCATTCAGCATAAATCTCAGCCCGCTCTTCCTGATCCACAGTCTGACGACCTTTTTCAATCAGTTCATCAGAGCGCTCATTTACCCAGCCGGCATCATTCCAGAGGGAGGTTGAATGCCAGATGCCATAGGGGTCGGGGTCCACACCAAGGCTCCAGCCCAGGGTAAAGGCATCAAATTCACGAGCATCAATACGATCGACAGCAGCCGAGAATTCCATTGGCCGCAGGTTAACTTTAAACCCGATATCCTCCATGTTTTGCTGGAACAGGATCATGCTCTGCTCCTGGGCCCGGGTGGCTTCAGTATAAAGGAATTCAAATTCCATCCGCATGTCCTCTTTTTCCCAGACACCATCGGCCCCGCGTTCCCATCCTGCCTCTTCCATCAGCTCAATAGCGCGGTCTGGATTATAAGGATATTCATTGATCCCTTCATCAGTAAAAGCCCAGGAAACGGTAGGCATCGGAGCATTGGCCACCTTGGAATAACCATCGTAAATTATATCCACTACCGTCTGGCGGTCAAAGCCATAGGCAACGGCCTGGCGAACTCGATTGTCATCAAAGCGCTCCTGCCTCAGGTTAAAGCAAATATAACTGTAACCAAGAGCTTCATAATCAAAAACATCGACGAAATCGAGAGCCTGAACCATGTCAATTTGCTCGGAAGAAATACCTACAAAGTCCAGACGTCCCTGGCGGAGATATACGGGCCGGGCTTCGTCATCGACAATTTGATAAACCATTCTATCCAGGTAGGGCCCTTCCTGATAATAATCTTCAAATGCATCCAGAACAACGTGCTGATCAGGGCGGAACTCATTAAATTTAAAAGGTCCTGCTCCTATGGGATTCTGATTGAACTCGTGAGCTTCCAGCTCAGCTACGGGCACATCACCAAGGATGTGGGAGGGAAGAATTCCGTAGGTGAATTCGCTCAGAAGGGGAGCATGAACCCTTTCGGTGGTAAACCGAATGGTGTAATCGTCAATTATTTCAATGCCCTCTACATAATCTACTTCTTCAGCATTATATGCTTCTGCTCCCTTGAGAACCGCAAAATCTCCATAGCGAACCCCGGAGTAGTGGGGATGCAGTATGGTTTTGAAGGTAAACTTAACATCCTCAGCAGTGAGTTCGACTCCATCATGGAATTTTACTCCCTCGCGCAGATAAAAAGTTAACTCCAGGCCATCCTCTGAGAACTCCCAGTCTTTTGCAATCTGGGGCACTATTTCCAGTTCACGGTTGGCAGTTACCAGGCTATCATAAACTGCAGTAATAACCTCGGCGTCATAGGTTTCGGTGTACAGAATGGGGTTAAACATTCCCCTGGGGCTGATAACCATTCCCCGGTGGAAAGTTCCTCCCGATACCGGCTCCTGTTCCTGGGCCAGGGCTGCAGTGGCAGGAATAACAAGAGCCATAATCAGAAAAACCAGCATAAACTTTTTCACTAAAAAATCCCCCTTTGAAATAATTTGGTCTCCCTCCTCAGATACTTTTCAATATAAAAGCCAATATCCCTTCTTTAAGTGGGACAAATATTTAGGAAAAATGCAGAAATACCTGTGGTACTATCAACAATACTCCTGCCTGAAGAAATTATTTTCCTGTTTATCCCCCTGCGGGACTTCAATCTTTTCTTTCCGTGGACCCATTCCCCAAATATCTTTCATTTGGAAAAAAACAAACCTGATATCCGGCTTCCCTTTTTTTCCCTCTCTTTCCTCTTTCTATCAAGAAAACAGAACCTTGACACCCTTGTTTTTCCTGGCTTTCTATAAAAATTTTTGAATTTCCACTGTGTACCCGTCAGGATCCCTGGTGAAAAAGTGATAGATGTTGAATTTGGGGTTCAGGCGGGGTTCATCTTCTATCTCCCAGCCGCAGTCCTTTAATATACTGTACCAATAATCAACATCTTCAGCCAGGATGGTAATAATCGGGGCCTTACCCTGCTGAGTTTTTTCCAGGTGAGTGCAGAAACCCAGATATCCGCCTCCAGGAACTTCATAAATCCGGCATACACCCTGATCCTTAAATAGCTTGAGTCCCAGGGTGTCCCGATAAAAGACCGCATTGTCATCCAGATCAGAACTACCCAAAAAAACGATGGTTCCATTCCAGGACATTTTTTACGCCTCCCTTTGTTTTTATTATTCTCACAGCAGGAATACGGGCATTCCTGCCTAACCTCATATTAAGGAGGAACTCGTATGCAGCAGCTCAAAAAGCATCTTGGTAATTTTTGCACTGGAATTCTGGACCGCCTGTTATCAATACTGGGGGCGGTTGGGATGGCCCAGTTTCCCCAGTTTTTTAGCCAGTATGCCCAGAGATTGGGTGGCCATCTGCAGGAAGCGCAGGGAGTTATCAGGAAGTACCAGCTGGCTGCAGATCACCTGGGCATCAGCCTGGAACAATATATTGACCGCCATATCGCTGCCGACAATCCAGTTTTTCAATCTTCGGGAGAAGTTATGGTAGAAATGCTGAGCCGGGTGGAAACCCTGGAAGCTGCCTTTAACAGCCTGCAGCAGGCAAACCCTTTTACCCGCTGGGCCGTTTTTCTGCAGGTAGTAGACTGGGAAATCGCCCATCAGACCCTGCGCCATTATACCCCGGGTTTACCTACCAGTGGAGAGGGCATTATCTACGGTATAGCCGGCCTGCTGCTGGGATGGGGTCTTTATGGAGCAATCAGGAACTCCTCCTGTAAGCTGGAAAAAAAGATCAAAAATAAGGGTGGAAAACCCTGGAGCTGATTTAACTGAGAACCAAAAAACTCCTTTAGGTTTAAGGACAAAAAAAGGGGGAATATCCCCCCATTTTAACAGACTGGTGGAGATAGGCGGATTCGAACCGCCGGCCTCCTGCGTGCGAAGCAGGCGCTCTCCCACTGAGCTATACCCCCGGCTTTATACTTATTTCAGTTTATCATCACCTGTATTCCCGGTCAACCTCGAGGATGCAAATTTACAACCCGGATTTTTTAGGAGGTTTCATTGATGTCCACTACCATTATTGCTCACCGCGGTTTTTCTTCCCTGTACCCGGAAAATACAATGCTGGCCTTCCGCCAGGCCCTGGAGGTGGGAGCCACTGGTCTGGAATGCGATATTCAACTTTCCCGGGATGGACAACCTGTAATTTTTCATGATGAAAACCTGTACCGAATTATCGGCCAGCGGGGCCTGATCAAGGATTTCTCCTGGAGCGAACTGGCAGAAATGGATGCCGGCCGCCACCGGGGAGAAGAATTTCGAGGGGAGCTTATCCCCAGCCTGTCTGACCTTCTGAACCTGGCCCAGGACCGGGAAATCCTGCTCAATCTGGAATTAAAAAACGGGGTAATCCCCTATCCCAACCTGGAAAAAATTGTAGCCAGAATGGTTGAAGAATTTGGGCTTACTCAACAGGTTATAATCTCTTCTTTTAATCACCCCAGTCTTTTAACGGTCAAAGAGCTGAACCCAGGAATTAAAACAGCCTTGCTGTATTTTGCTCGCCTGTACCGACCCTGGAATTACGCTACTCAACTCCAGGTGGACGGTCTACACCCCTTCTGGATGGGGGTAGATCAGCCCCTGATTAAAGGAGCTCACCGCCAGGGACTTTTTGTAAACACTTTTACGGTTAATAGTCCGGAAGACATGAGAAGATTTTTAAAATTTGGAGTCGATGGGATTGTTACCGATTTTCCCGATCGACTGGCTGCAATAACGGGAGCAAAAGATTAAGAAAATCCTCTCCTGATTTCCAACCAAAAACTTCCCAGCGGACAACCCCTCGTTTTTCCCCGGTTATTCCCTGTCCCCTCCCCCGGGCTTTTATATTCCCTGCAGGGACAATAAGGGGCAGGTTTTTAACCTAAATCAGCAGTTATTCCCCCACCTAAAAATGGAGATAGTTCAAAGGTATCCTTTTTCCATCAGGCGCACGGTCTCATTGGCCGAGGCTTTAATATCTTTTTCTGCTCGCCTGGCCAGCGCCAGGCCCGCTTTCCCTGCTTCCCGGCAGATCATTTCTTCATCTACACTTTTCATTTCCCGCTTTTCCATTATGATTTCTCCATTGACGATGACTGTTTCCACTTCATTACCCCGGGCCGAGTAGACCAGGTTGGGAGCAATATTGCGGATCGGGTCAGAAAGAGCAGGAATCAGGGTAGGTTGATTGAGATCCACAATTAAAAGATCTGCTTTCTTCCCTTTCTCCAGGGAACCGACTCGATCCTCAAGCCCCAGAACCTGTGCCCCTTCAATGGTGGCCATGCGCAGGGCTTTCCAGGCCGGCATTACAGTAGGATCCCCTCTTTTTACCTTGTTTAGGACTGCAGCCATTTTCATTTCATTGAACATATTATTACAATTATTGCCCGGAGCCTGATCACTACCCAGGGCGGCCTGGCCCCCCTCCTCCAAAAATTCCAGAACCGGTGGCACCAGGCCATCAATAAGGCCGATACTTCCGGGGCAGTGAATCATTTGAGCTCCTTTCGCAGCCAGCAGGGCCACTTCCTCTGCATTAGCTTCAGTAAGGTGAACTGCAATCAGATCCTGGTCAATGTAATCTATTTTCTCCAGGAAAGGAATTGACCTTTCTCCATACCGTTTTTCCATTTGATCAATTTCCCGATCCCCCTGGGCAACGTGCATGTGAATTTTATAGCCGAACCGCCGGCTCAAATCTTTGATTTCTCCCAGGAGTTTTTCACCCAGCATATCCGGCCCCTGGGGGCCCAGGAGAAAGGACAAACGTCCTGCCCCTTCTTTTTCCCACTTTTCAATTAACTCCAGGGCCTGTTCCAGTCTTTCCCGCCCCAGGTTTTCCTCCAGGGGATAAAGTTCTCCAATCTGCAAGCGGTCCATAACCGGGGATAATTCATTGATCGTAGAAGCCAGGCAGGCCCGGGCTCCGACCTTCAGGTAGTTTTTTATTATATCATCCAGGGGATAATCATAATCTCCAAAGGTGGTTGTCCCGCTTTTTATCCCTTCAATTATGTTAACCATCGATCCCAGGGCAATATCCCCGCCCTGCAGGTGGCGTTTAAAGGGAGCAATTCCCTGCTGCATCCAGTTGCGGGTATCCTGGGCCACCCCCCGCAAAAGGGTAATCCCGGTATGAATATGAGCATCAATTAAGCCCGGCATGATCAGTTTATCTGCACCTCCCAGGCGGGGCAGATCAGGATATTCCGCCTGCAGGTGACTGCTATCACCAGTAGCAATAATTTCCTGCCCGGAAACCACCAGGGCGCCATTTTCAATTATTCCCAATCCCGGTCCGGCCATGGTCAAAACAAATGAGCCTTCAACCAGATATCTGTCCATTTTTTTCCTCCTTTATACCTTCTTTATTCTTGCAATTAGTCACCGGGCTTCTTTTCTCCTGCTCCAAAAAGAATTTGCAAATAATTATATTTCATGTTATTATTAGCCATCATTATCAATAAAGGAGGAATTTGTATGCCTTCCCAAAAATTACTGGACCGGTTAAATGAACAGATCAAACATGAGTTTTTTTCCGCCCATTATTACCTGGCAATGGCCTCTTATTGCACCACAAAGGGCCTTGATGGATTTGCCAATTTCTTCATCGCCCAGGCTGAAGAAGAGCGCTTTCATGCCATGAAATTTTTTCACTTCCTCACCGACCTGGGTCAGAGCCCGGTTATAACTGGTTTTGATGATCCAAAAACTGACTTTTCTTCCATAGAGGAGGTTTTTCAATTAAGCCTGGAACATGAACAACTGGTAACCGGCCTGATCCACAGTCTGCTGGAAATTGCCCAGTAGGAAAAACACTTCCCTACGGTAAACTTTCTCCAGTGGTTTGTCGCAGAACAGGTAGAAGAAGAAGCAACTATGAGCCAGCTTCTGGACCAGGTTCAACTCGCCGGCGAAGACACCCCTGGAATTCTTTTCCTGGACAGGGAACTGGCCCAGAGAAAATTTTCCGAGGAATAGCCAAAGGGGTTAAGGGTAATCGATTTTCTCCAATTCATTTTTTCTAATGTTAAAACATAATGTGGGGTTGATGACACTGTCAGGGATTAAGGACAAGCCTTTGCTATGGCTTTCCCGGACAGTTCTCTGCCCCCATTTTTTTTGTCCCTGACCTTAATACTTGGGAATTCGCCCAAAGACACATCAGCAGCTTTTCCATATTTTATTTTCAGGCCAATCCTGATTGCTCAGCCCCATTGTTTTGCTTTTTCCAGCCCTTACTCCCAAACATCCAGAGCCATTGCTCAGGTTCAACCCCCCCCTTCGCACTTCAAAAAAATTGTTCTTCTCCCACAATATTTTTTCCTTCCCCAGAAAGCATAGTCCAGAGAAAGCAAAAGAAAAACAAATTAAAGCTTTTTTCCTTCTCTAATGTGATTAAAGCTACATAGCTCTTGGTAACTAATATTTTCCTGCTTAGAAGAAGTTGACACAAACTGGAAGCAAGGTTATTATTTAATCATATAAAACCTATAGGTTTAATAGGTTATTTTAGGAGGGATTATATTGTCCAAGAATTATGCTGGGAAAAAATATTTGCTGGCCGCGGTAATGATATCAGTCCTGGTGCTTTTTACAGGATGCGGTCTTTTCGACATAACCAGCCCCCAAAATTATCAAGTCGATGTGGATGTTTTTAATCACTTTACTGAGCCGGTTCCCGAAGCCCAGGTGAACCTGGGAACCTTTACCGAGATTGCTGATCAAGAAGGGCGAGCAACTTTTCAGCTTGAGGCGGGCACATATGACATGGAAGTGCTATTAGACGAAAAAGTTAAATTTCAAGGAGAAGCGGTTGTTACCAATGATCAAGTTTTTGAAGTTTTTTTGAACCTTGTCGAGGATTGGCGGGAATTAAATCCTGATAATGAAGAAAATGGCGGTTTTGAAAGGCTAGCAGAACATCACAATTTAATTTTGGAAGATTTTAACGAAAAAGCTCCTGAGATCAATAATGATTTTGATATAGTAAACTTCACAGTAGAATCTGCAGAAAATATGGGATTTATTAATGAAGAGAATAAGGATGAAGCTGCTGTTAATGGAGCTGTTGCTGCTTTATTTGCCCAGGGCTTCCCACAACCTGGTCAATGGTGGAATTGGGAAGACCTATTGGACTATTTAAATGATATACTGGATAAAATAATCAGTAGTGTTAATCAAGGCATAACTGACGGCCATTTGAAGGTCGAAAATCAAGAAGCAGCGCTCCACATACTCAACGAACTAACTCTAGATGAATTTGAACGCTTTACAACTGATAGTCAGGTTATATTAGATGAAATCTTTTCTGCAATTGGAAATGCCGAAGAAGGGTTAATTCTTGAAACAATTGGAAAGCTTAAGAACATTGAGCAGAAGATTGATGATCCAGGACTTCCCGATGGAGAAAAATCATCCTTATTTGTAGCAAATGCCCTGGCCCGATATTCCAGCGCTTATTGGGTTGCAGATCAAAACGACGATGAGAGCATCTGGCCCAAAGCTGCTAACGGCGGTAAAGGAAGATGGCGCCGCATCATTGGCAAAGACATTGTGGGAGGTTTAACCGGTTATATTGCTGGAGGAAACCTGGGTGGAGCATTAGTTGGGGCTGCAGCCAGTTCCATCGAAGAGGCCTTAAATGACGACGATTAGAACAGCCAAAAAAACACTTGAAGGCTAATCTTCTCTTTTTTATCTCCAATTAAAACGGGGAGGCCAGGACAATGGCCTCTCCACTTTTTTGGATAACACTAATTTTCGGGGCCCCTGAATTAATAGTTTAATTGGATTATAAGAAGGCATTAGTTTCTTACGATAATAACTGCTTTCTTTTTTCTCATTCTCCAGGCTGCAGTTTCCTTTTTCCCTTTAATCTAATTGGGACAAAGAAACCCTGCCAATGTAACTGCGGAGAAAGAAGTGGAAACATTTTTTCCGATAATTTTTGGGAAGGACCCTTTTCTTTTTTTGCTGTTCTTTTTCATCTTAACCAAACCGGTCTAATTATTCTTGAATTTTTCTTTGACGAGGAAATGAATACCCCTGTTATTTCCCAACTAAATGGGAAAAATTACTGACAGCATAATGCCTATAATGATGGAGTGTGCGGAACCAGGCGTTTTCAGCAGGGCACACTATCCTAACAAGAATACCCCAGCTGGCCTTCTTCCCCAATCT
>PWFS01000049.1 GCA_003554145.1 Halobacteroidaceae bacterium
ATAAAGAGCGGTCAAAAGGCCTGCAATCAGTGACCCCACGATCAGGTATTCCAGGTTAAACCTGCCGCTCAGCAAAAACCAGAATAATAATAAGACGAGGAAAATAAGCATGTTTGTTCCTCCTACCCCCAGAGCCAGGCCGCGGCCAGCTGAATAAAGTCCCGGCCCACCTCGGGCATAACTCCCATTATCAATAATCCCCCGGCCAGGGCGGCCAGGGCTATCAGCGGTCCCCGCTCCTTACCTGTTTTTTCAACCAGCGGGGCTGCTTCCTCCCAGAACAGAACCCGCAGCACGGGTAAATAATAGGCTGCATTCAAAAGCCCGCTCAGGACCATAACCGGCAGGACCAGGTAATTTCCTGTTTCCCAGCCGGCCAGGGCCAGCAGGTATTTACTGATAAAGCCGGCCAGCAGGGGCAGGCCGATCATGGAAAAGGCCCCCAGGGCAAAAATTCCCCCGGCAAAAGGCATCGCCCGGCCCATTCCTTTTAAATCATTGATGTAACGGCTCCCGGTTCCCGCTATCAAAACCCCCGCCGCCAGAAACAGCATGCTTTTCATCAGGGCATGAGCCGCAATATGAAAAATTGCTCCCTCCAGCCCTGTAATGGAAAAAACACTGATACCCAGGAAAATATAGCCCACCTGCGCCACGGTGGAATAGGCCAGAAGACGCTTTAAATCAGTCTGCACCAGGGCAAAAAAAGATCCCGCCAGGATGGCCCCAATACTCATTATCAGGAGAATCTGATCAATATCTGTGGCCTGGAGTAGCTCGGCAGTGTACAGCTGGAAGAAAACCCGCATTACCACCACCGCATAAACTTTGACCACCAGCCCCGAGAGCACCGCGCTGGAGGTGGAAGGAGCAGTAGAATGGGCATCAGGCAGCCAGACGTGGAGGGGGAAAAGGCCGGCCTTAACTGCCAGCCCGATCACCATGAAGGTCAGGGCTATCCAGTTCAGATAGGGGTACTGAGCTCCGGAGGCCATCAGTTCTGCTGCAGCAAAACCAAGGTTCAGATGACCCGTGAGAAGATAGGTAAAAGCGATACCGAAAAGGATAAAACCGGAACCGATGGTGGCCAGGAGCAGATATTTTAAAGCTGCCGGAAGAACCTCGCGGCCACCCCGGGCCAGAACCAGGGCACAGCCGCTCAGGGTTACAACCTCAATCATAACGTACATATTAAAAAGGTCCCCGCTGACAACCAGGCCCATCATCCCCGCAGTGATGAGTAAAAGCAGGGTGCAGTACCAGCCGCTGCCTCCGGGGGTAATTTCTCGTTCCATGGAGGAGGCACCATAAACTACGGTCCAGAACATGATAAAGCAGATCAAAATCAGCATGATTGCAGCCAGCCCGTCACCCCGCACCTCGATACCCCAGGGGGCAGGCCAGCCCCCGATATAATAGGCAACCGGCCCGTGAGCAGCCACTCCCCGCAGAAGATTGCCCGCCATAAAAAAATCAAGGCCTAAAATACCAAGGGTCAGGGGAATACAACCCCGGCTAAACCAGCGGGCCAGAAAGGGCATAATAAAAGCCCCTACCAGGGTAAAAAGAACCAGGGCAAAAGGAATAAATTCAATAACCATAATGCGTCACTCCAAAACCCTCAAAAGCTCAGGCATATATATGGTCCGGTAATTATGGTAAATCTTGATTATTATACTTAAAGCCAGGGCGGTAATGCTGAAGGAAACGACAATCCCGGTCAATATTACCGCGGAAGGCAGGGGATTTACATAGACCTGTTCCGACCCGGGCACAAAAATAGGCGGGTTCCCCCCTGCTATATCTCCAATGGCCAGGAAAAAGAGGAAGATCCCGCTTTCCATAATATTGATCCCGATTACTTTTTTTATCAGATTGGCCTGGGTAAATATTATCAACCAGCCCAGGGAAAAAAGCAGTATGGAGAAAATATAGGGATAATTAACCCCCAGAATACTCCAGTCCATAAGAATCACCTCTCCTCCAGGTAAAAAATCCCCAGAATTGTGGCTGCTACCAGGAGACCGATCCCCAGGTTCACCAGGTTGCCTATTCCGATGCTGAACAGGCTGGCCGGGGCGGAAGCGGCAGGGAAATTTTTCCCAATGAGAAATTTGCTGGCTTCCATAATCCCCCCTAAAGAAACCAAAAAAATAACCACATTAACCGGCAGCATACCCAGGTCTCCCTCGTAAACCAGCAGGTACAGGATAAAACCCAGGCCCATAATCATTCCCCCGGCAAAACCACCTCCGGGAGACAGGTGGCCGTGGAAAATAATATAAACTCCATAAAGAAGCAGAAAAGTAATAATAAATCGGAAGGTCTGGCGGACAATGGTATTCTCCATATGCACTCCCCTCCCCTTAATCAAGACCATTATAACCTTTTGTGAAATTTTTTTCAAGATAAAACAAAAAAATGTTTTGTTTAAAAAATTTTGCGTTCTTTTGCACATCAAATCTCGCTTCTGAAATTCTGCGGTGCAAAACAACCCCAAAACCATCTGGACATAAAAAGGAGGCTCCGGTCCTTCCGGGCCCCGGTGTGCCCCCGTCCGGGATTCCATTTTTTTCCATATAAACCCCGCAAATCTTGTGCCCCGAGAGCCCAAAAACCTGAACCCCCTATTGCAATCTCTGCAGGACCTGTTCGGTTACATCTTCTCCGCCCAGGTGCAATCCCTGGCTGGCAATGATTAAATCCAGGCCCATCTCCTCGGCCACCCCGACCAGGGCTTCATTAATTTCTTCATTTAATTCGGCCTCCAACTGCTCCCTGATTTCCCAGTACTGATCATAGGCTTCCTGCTGATAGTCGTGGACCTCATCCTCATCCATGTCCTGGGCCCTGGTTTCAAATTCCTGTTCTATTTCGAGGCCTTTCTGGTCCAGTCGTTCCTGATACTCCTGGGCCCTGGGGCTTTCCTCAATTATTCTCTGGAAATCCACTGCACCAACGGACATGCCCACTCCGGACCCGGGCTGAATCTGATCCAGTTCCTCCTGCAGGGCAGCAATGCGGCTCTGGAAATACAGGGCAAAACCGGTAAAAACGAAAATTAAAATAACAAGGGTAATAATAAGGGCCCTGCTGGTCCTGCTTCTTTCTCTTCTTACCATAGACATATCTTTAAACATCATTGTAATTTACCTACCACCTGTTCGGTAATATCCTTTCCGCCGAAACTAACGGCCTCTTTGTAAAAAACCACATCCAGGTTTTCCTCTTCGGCAATTTCCTGGACAGCCTTTTCTAC
>PWFS01000135.1 GCA_003554145.1 Halobacteroidaceae bacterium
CCCCCGCCAAGGTAACTATTGGCGGGGGGTTCTTGAGGACCATGACAGGATTAGATCTGGAAGCAGTTTTGATAAATCTTCTTATAACCCTCAAGGGTCATATCCCGGGGATTGCCAATGGTCTGGGGATCATTTGCCGCTTCCTGGGCCAGGCGGTCAATATCCTCTTCCCCAATACCCATCTCCCGCAGGGTGGGAATTTCAATATCTTCAGTCAGACAGTAAATCTCTTCCACCCCGGCCAGGGCTGCTTCTCCTTCTGAAAGCCCATGGGTGTCAACCCCCAGAGCCTGGGCAATTCTGGCGTACTTGGTTGGATCTCCCATCCAGTTATATTCCATAACCGGACCCAGGGTAGCAGCCACTGCCTCTCCATGGTGGACCGGGAACATCCCCCCCATAGTTTGGGCTATAGCGTGACCCGCACCGGCACTTGCTGCCCCATAAGAAAGTCCAGCCAGCATGGAGGCCATTGACATGTAATACCTGGCCTCCAGGTCCTGACTATAGGCCACTGCCCGGCGCAGGTACTGAGAAATATACTCAATAGACAGGAGCGCCACCGCATCAGTCTGGGGCTGAGCATAGGCACAGGTGTAACACTCAATGGCATGGGATAAGGCATCCATTCCGGTTCCCGCGGTAACATGAGCAGGCATACTTACAGTTAATAAGGGGTCTACCAGGGCAAGGTGGGGAGCAATCAGGGGACCACCCACATTGAATTTATATTCACGGGCAGGGTCCGTAATAACAGCCCACATGGTAACCTCGCTACCTGTGCCAGAGGTTGTGGGTAAACATACCAGGGGTGGAACCCTGCGGGTTAGTTCTTTTTTCCCTTCCGCACATTCATACTCCAAAACCGGTTCTCCATGGGCAATTTCAACTCCGCTGGCCTTGGCTACATCCATGGGGCTGCCCCCGCCCACCGCTACCAGGCCGTCACAGTTATTATCAATATAACTTCTGGTTACGGCAGCAACATTTTCCAGGGGAGGGTTAAAAACCACATCGGCGAATAGTTCCCATTCCACACCCTGTTCCTTCAAGGGCTGCAGAACTTTATCCAGTATTCCAGAATCAACAATGCCCTTATCAGTCACCACCAGGGGCTTTTTTACTCCCAGATTGGCCAGTTCCCCGCCCAGTTCTTCCGAGGCTCCCAGGCGATGCTTCATTACCGTGGGCACTTCAAAATAATGTAATTCATAAAGGTTTTTCATTTTCACTACCCCCTGTTAAAATTTTTGGATCTTCTGCCAGCCAGCTAATACTCTCCATGGTTTTTAAACCCAACTTCTCCAGGCGTTCAGCAGTAGGCTGCCCCTTCTCATCCCACCCTCGTAATTGATAAAAATCATCCAGGAGTTGATCCAGATCCTCCTGTTTAATTACTTCCCCTTTATAGGGGCCATCAGGTAAGGGCTCCCGGGTGAAGCGACGAGGCAGACTATCATCTTTCCTGGAAAACCCTTCCCGAATATTGAACAGGCGAACCAGGTTCCAGACTCTTTCCCCCAGGGTTAAAAAATCATCAGGTGATATCTCCCAGTCCAGTACTGCATTCAAAAGACGACTGTAGGTGGACCTGGTTATTCCATACTGACCAAAGTCGCATTTTACCAGGGTGTCCAGGCCGGCCAGATGATTTTGATGATAAAAAACAATTTCCGCCTTATCCTCCAACCCCAGCCGGCTTACGCCCTCTCCCTTCCACTCCCCTCCTACTTCAAAAAGGACTGGAAAGGCCCGCTGATGACAGCCTCCCCGATCGGAGGTAGCAAGGGCCAGGGCCATACCCGGTAAGCTCCGAGGCCCCCAGGCCGGGCTTTCTAACCCCTTGGTATGGGCAGCAAATTCCTCTGCTTCCCCGCCGAGAGATTCCGCAGCTTTTTTAACGCCCTGTCCCAGAATTCTTCCCAGTTCAGTTCGCCCGCTGGCAATTATATCCAACAAATAATCTGCTGCTTTTACACTTCCAAATTCAAGGGCAACACCTTCACTATCCTCAGTTGAAATAATATTCCGAGTTGCTGCCTCCATTGCAAATCCCAGGACACCGCCTGCAGACATACCATCCAGCCCCAGGGCATCACAGCGATAGAGAAGATAAATTAATTCCCGGGTATTGCCAATACCCAGATTGCTGCCCATCATTGCGGCAGTTTCATATTCTACGGTATCCGCAACCAGACCTCGGTGGGGACCGGTGCGAATTTTCCCCACCTTATTACAGGCCACCGGGCAGCCGGTACAGGCCGTATCCCGGAGCCAGAGATGTTTCCTCTGGGCGTCTGCATTAAGTCCATCCGCCTGGGAAAATCCACCCTGATAATAATTGTAGGTGGGGAGCAAAAATTCGGAGTTGGCAAAATCTACTGCTGCCGCGGTTCCATCCTGGCTGAAACCAGCAACATCCTCATTATTTTCCAGTTCCGAGAAAGCAGTTTGCACCGCCTCCATAAAATCCTTTTCCCGGGCAACGGTAACGGTCTCACTTCCCTTTAAGACCAGGGCTTTCAGGTTTTTGGACCCCATTACAGCCCCTGTTCCCCCTCGACCAGCATGCCGATTATACTCGCAGTTAATTAAAGCAAAGGGAACCATTTTTTCCCCGGCTGGACCAATACAGCCAACTTTTACCGTGGAATCCTGCATCTCTTCTTTCAGGTTTTTCGTGGTGGCAAAAGTATCCTGTCCCCACAAATGGGAGGCCGAGCGCAATTCAAAGTTGCCGTTTTCCAGCAGGATATAAGAGGGTTCTGCCGCACGCCCCGATATTATTATTCCCAGGTATCCCAGGTAGCGGATTTCGGGCCCCAGATGACCTCCAAAATATGAATCGGCAAAGGTCCCCGTCAGAGGTGATTTTGTTATAACACAGGCCCGGACCGCCGGGGCCAGGGTCCCGGTTAAGGGGCCTGCCATAAAAAGCAAAAGATTTTCTGATCCCAGGGGGTCACATCCCGGGGGAAGCTGATCCAGAAGAATTTTGGCCCCCAGGCCCTTGCCACCCAGCAGCGAGTTGAAAATGGATGGGGGCACTATAATATCCTCGAAGGAACCGTTAGTTAAATCAATGTGTAATAGTTTAAACTCCTGTTTGCTCATTACCGCACCTCCTTTTCAACCACCTGGCGCAGGGCTCCAGTTGGACAGAACTGAACACACTGCGGATCCCCATCGCAAAAATCACATTTGTCAGCTTTTTGCTCGGGATCAATTGCAATCATATCGTCCGGACACACCTGGACACATTGGCCACAACCTATACATTTTTCCTTATTGATCAGAATCCATTCATTTTCTGACTGGTACAGGGCTCCAGTGGGACAGGCTCTCACACAAAAAGCATTTTCACAATGAGTACATACCACCGGCCGATGAATTAAGCCCTCCTGTTCCATATTTATTTTCAGTCGGCCCCACCGGGGATTAAACCCTCCCCGGGCCCGGTACGAGCATATCAGTAAACAGGTATTACAGCCAGTACACAGATCAAACTCGCCCCGCAAAAAAACTTTTCCCAAATTTACACCTCCATTTTCAAAAACAGAATTTGTTCTTTTAATATTTTGAATTTTTTCCGCCCCGGGCCTTTTATTTACTAAGAGCCCTTTTATTAATCCTCCTTTTTTTCTCCCATAACCTGCTTTCTGTTTGCCCCTTAAGGGCTTAAACTTCCATGGCGATCTCCCCTCCTTTTTGAATAGTTTTAACTTTCTGATAGTAAAGTCCAAAAAAATTGCCCCGGTTTAAAAATAGGGGGAAGAACAGGTTGAGGATTAAAATAAAAAATTTTTCATTCAGCTAATATTCCTTTTTTGGCTCCCCAAAATACCATATAGGGTGGTAAAAGGGTGTTAACCGCCAATAATTTTAAACCCGCCTCTGAAAAGTAGTTTATTATACTCTGACTCAAAAAAACTAACTCAGAGGAGGTTATTCTCGTAATAACCTAATTTCTCCCCCTGAAAAAATAATCCTTCTCTTAAACAACACTTTAATCTTTTGATCCCCAAAAAAATTAGCCTGCTCTAACTGGCAGGCAAAAAAGTTCAACAACAAAAATCAACTTTCTCTTTTTTCTGAACTGGTTGAAAAGCTTTGATTTGCTATTCAAAACTGATCCTAAAACGAACCGAAAAGCCCGAAACCAACTCCAATTGCTCCCAGAAGATGGATAATACGGTGGGTATAAAGGGCTTCGCCCCGGAGGGATATTGATTCTGTCAGGTGAACCTTTATTCCCCCCAGTAAATCAAAATACCGGGTATCTGCTTCCCAGTCGGTAAGACGACTTAAACCCGTACCCAGGTATGGCCTGATCTGGCCTGAACTTCGCATCAGAATTCCTTTAACCCCCAGACGAAAAGACCCTTCTTCAACTGCTGGACCCCAGGAAAAAGAACCACGCAGGCGGGTGCGGGGTGATAATTCCATTTCCACCACCGGACCAAAGAGCGGCTGAAATTCTTCCCCTTTCATCATATTGAATCGCACTCCGGCAGAAAATGTTCCTGCTTCGATTACTGAGCTGAAAAAAAGAATTAATACCAGTCCCAACAGCAAAAAGACTTTATTCATCTGGCCTGGCTCCTTTATTATCCCGACTGGGAAAATACTCTCTTAAGAACAGCACCCGGGGCTATAAGATTTTGGCCCCGGGGTAGCATTCCCTTAATGTTCCCTTTTTCTTCAAAAGAATCAGGGATAGAGGTTTCTCTTCCTGGAGAATAGTTAATCTCCTTCTGAAAGTAACAAAAAATGATTATCAACACCCTCACCCATAACCTCCAGATTGAAAGAGAACACTCCAGCTGGCTCATAATTTACTCATACAGGTGGCAGTAAACATAATGATCATCTTTAACCTGGTGAAACTGAGGCTTTTCCTGGGGACACCGATCAAATTTTTCCGGGCAACGAGTATGAAAAACACAGCCCGGGGGAGGCTTGCTGGCACTGGGAACATCGCCTTTAATTACAGCTTTTACCCTGGTTCTTTCCGGGTCAGGGATGGGGACAGCCTCCAATAAAGATCGGGTATAGGGATGCAGGGGATTATAAAACAACTCTTCCTCCCCGGTTAATTCCACCAGTTTTCCCAGGTACATTACTCCAATCCGGTCCGATATATGCTTGACCACGGATAAATCATGGGCTATAAAGAGATAAGTTAAATTCAGTTTTTTCTGGAGTCTTTTCAAAAGGTTTATAATCTGGCTCTGGATGGATACGTCCAGAGCACTTACCGGCTCGTCACAAATTATCATTTCGGGGTCCAGAGACAGGGCCCGGGCGATCCCAATTCTCTGTCTTTGCCCTCCGCTAAATTCGTGGGGATAGCGTCCGATATGAAAATCGGACAAACCCACCATCTCCATCAATTCAATTACCCGCTCTCGAACCTCCTGTCTGGTTCTGGCCAGGCCATGATACTTTAAAATTTCTCCCAGCATATCTTCAACTGTAGCCCGGGGCTGAAGCGAGGAAAAAGGATCCTGATATATCATTTGAACTTTTTTTCGATAATCATAAAGTTGTTTCCCTTTTAACTGGAAAATGCTATCTCCTGAAAATTGAGCTTCCCCACTGGTTGGTTCCAGGAGGCGCATTAAAACCTTGCCGGTGGTAGACTTGCCACAACCGGATTCCCCCACCAGACCGAGTGTTTCTCCCTGCCTGATTTCAAAACTGATATCATCCACAGCCCTGACAAGCCCAACGGTTCGGGATAGAATTCCGCCCTTAATTGGGAAATGTTTTTTCAGGTTTTGCACCTGCATCATAGTTCCATTACTTTTGGGTGCCACTTAATTCTACCCCCCCTTCTACATTTCTCGGGTAAAAACAGCGAACCAGATGATTGTTCTCCAGGCTGGTCAGTTCTGGTTCATTTTGCCGGCATTTTTCCTGGGCAAAATCACATCGGTTATGAAACTTGCAACCCGGAGGAGCATCCAGGGGATTGGGAACTGCGCCCTCAATTTCATAGAGGAATTCGGTTTTTTCATGCATTTTTGGAATTGAATTAATCAGGCCTTCGGTATAGGGATGAAAAGGCCTCTTAAACAATTCTTTAATGCCCGCTATTTCCACAATCCTGCCGCTATACATTACTATTACCCGTTCACACATTTCCGCTATAACGGCCAGGTCATGGGTAATTAAAACTATGGCGGTTTTTATCCGATCTTTTAACTCTTTCATCAGTTCCAATATCTGGGCCTGAATGGTTACATCCAGGGCAGTTGTCGGTTCATCAGCAATTAACAGTTTGGGGTCACAGGACAAGGCCATGGCAATCATGGCCCGCTGCTGCATCCCTCCACTCAATTGGTGGGGATATTCATTCACTCGCTGCTCAGGAGAGGGGATTCCCACCAGTTCCAGATAATCCGCAGCTTTTTTCATAGCCTTATTTTTTCGCATGCCCTGATGCAGTCGGAGAGTTTCAGCAATTTGATCCCCGATAGTATAAACGGGATTCAGGGCCGTCATTGGCTCCTGAAAAATCATGGAAAGATCATTCCCCCGGATTCTCCGCATTTGCCTTTTGGTTTTCTTTAGCAAATCTTCCCCCTCAAATATTATCTCACCATAAACTTCAGAGGTATCCGGTAAAAGTCCCATAATGGAAAGAGAGGTAACACTTTTTCCACACCCTGATTCACCCACAAGACCCAGAGTTTCCCCCGTTTTTATGGAGAAATTCACATCCTCAACTGCCCTAACAATCCCATCCTGGGTATGAAAATGAGTATGCAAACCCTTAACTTCCAGTAGATTTTCATTCAAAATAACACCCCCTGATCTACCTGCGGTAAAAGCTTTTGTTCATCAATCTTTTAGACGGGGATCCAGAACATCCCGCAGGGCATCCCCAAACAGGTTGAAACCCAAAACCACAATTGCAATTGCGGCTCCAGGGAAAGTAACTCCCCACCAGGCATACCGCAAATAATCTCTTTCCATGGACATCTGGGTGCCCCAGGTAGCATCACGGGCTGCAGCTCCCAGACCCAGGAAACTTAAGCTGGCCTCGGCTATAATTACAACAGCTATGGTCATCGTAGAGTAAACAATTATGCTGGCCAGGCAGTTGGGTAATATATGGCGCAGCATTACCTTGAGGTTGTGAAAACCAACCCCTTTAGCGGCCTGTACATATTCTCTTTCCCGCAGGGATAACACCTCACTGCGGACCAGGCGGGCATAAGTGGTCCAGCCCGTTACCGATAAAGCTAAAATCACGTTTTCCAATCCCTGCCCCCGGACCGCCATTATTGCCAGGGCCAGAATTATACCCGGAAAGGCAATAACTGCATCCGTGATCCTCATTAGAATTGATTCAACAATCCCCCCGTAATAACCGGATACCAGGCCCACCGGTATGCCAATTAACATCCGGAAAAAAATAACCGTTAACCCCACCAGAATAGAAATCCGGGCTCCAAAAATTATTCTACTCAGCACACAACGCCCAAAATTATCAGTACCCAGGGGATATTCAAGGCTTGGTTCCTCGTGGTGGCGGGGGACATTCATTTCAAAAGGATCATGGGGAGTAATGAATCGCCCAAAGGTTGCCAGGAAAATAAAAATTATTATGATTATAAGCCCAATTATCCCCATGGGGTTCTTTTTTAATCTCCTAATCGCATCCGCCTGAAAACTTTTGCTCTTTCTAATTTCAGGGCTCTTTTTTTGCTGATCAGCCATCTTTCGTTCGCCCCCCTTTTGTCCTTCTAATCATACCTGATCCGGGGATCCAAAACACCGTAGAAAATATCAGTAACCAAATTAATCAAGATGAACAAAAATGCAAAAACCAGCAAATTTCCGGTTATCATGGGAAAGTCTCTCATTAACAATCTATTAAACATTAATCGGCCAATTCCGGGGTAACCAAAAACTGATTCTACAATTACCGAACCCCCCAGCCCGGATGCAATCTGTAAACCGAAAATAGTTACCACCGGTAGCATGGCATTTTTCAGGGCATGCTTGTATATTACCGCTCTTTCCCCCAGGCCTTTGGACCGGGCAGTGCGGATATAATCCTGCCGAACCACTTCCAGCATACTGGATCGGGTCAGCCGGGTAATAAGACCTGCTGAAGCGGTCCCCAGGGCAATTGCCGGCATAATTAAATGATAAATAGTCCCAGCTCCGCTGGCGGGTAACCACTGCAGGTTATGGGAAAACAGAAACATAAGCATTAAACCCAGCCAGAAATTGGGTAAAGAAATTCCCAGAAGGGCAAAAATTCGAGCAAAACCATCAATAAAGGTGTTTTGCTTTATCGAAGAAATGATGCCAATGGGAATACCAATTACAAAGTTAACAATAAAAGAAGCAATAACCAGGTGTATTGTGGCTGGCAACCTCTGGATTATGGTGGGTAAAACAGACCGATGATCCCGCAGGGAGGTGCCCAGATCTCCAGTAAAAACTCCGGATAGCCAGTCCCAGTACTGCAGATGGATGGGTTGATCCAGTCCCATGGCCCTTCTCATCATTTCCACTGTTTCCCTGCTGGCATCTTCTCCCGCCATTATAACCGCAGGGTCTCCGGGCATTAGGTGCACCAGGGAAAAAGTAATTAAAGTTACCAGTAAAACAACAGGGATGGCCTGTAAAATCCTTTTCCCGATATAGATATGCATAATTAACCCCCTCTCACCACACAACCTGCTCCCATTTTTTCGAGGGCGGCAAAAAATACCGCCCTCGATTTTTCTTTATTCCCCATCTATTTTCTCGGGAACTTTTTCAATCTACTTCTTAATTATCCCAGTAAACTTCATCAATATTTCTCCATCTTTCTACATAGTGATAGTCCCATACCACATCAGAATCCATGATAATAGTGAAAACACTGTTAAAGAGAGGCACGTCTACTGCATTTTCACTGATATGAGCCTGGGCCTTAGAATAAAGTTCTTTTCTCCTTTCAAGATCGTCAACCGTCCTTCTGGCTTCCCTGATATATTCATCCAGTTCTTCATTGGAATAATTACCGGCGCCATCTCCACTCTCAAAGCGCTGCATAAATTCATCAGGATCGGTCATACCTACCATGCCAACGTGGGCCATTTCGTAATCTCCTTCAACAACCCGGTCCAGCATGGTTCCAAAATCCATGGTGTTAACCTGCAGATCGATACCAGCCTGCATATAATAGGCGTCTAACATTTCACCCAGTTCTACATTAGTGGTGGAATCGCTCATTATTATTTCTACTTCTAAGCCGTCGGGATATCCTGCTTCAGCCAGAAGTTCCCTTGCCCTTTCAGGATCATGATCATATACCCGGATAGAATCCGGATCATAAGCCCAGGTATCCTGAACTATCGGGGTGTGAACCCGCAGGGCAGTTTCCCAGACGTGTTCAACTATGGCGTCATAATCAGCAGCTTTATTTATGGCCTTACGAACTTTAAAGTCTTCGAACATGGGCGCCCGATCATAATCATGATTCATATAGAGTGGGAAATAGTTCAGGGTCGGAGAATGGATTACGGTAAAATCAGGATCTGCATCCAGAGCATCATATTCCTGCTCCGGTGCAAAGCCTACATGGATCCTTCCCCCCATTAAATCAGCGTACTGGGCTTCATCTTCAGGGATTATTCTTCTTACTATTCTCTCCAGCTTGGCGGGGCCCTCATGATAATCCTCATAACGTTCCAGGACCACCTGATCTTCAGGACTCCAGTCAACCACCTTAAACGGTCCAGAACCAATTGGTTCATGAGCAAATACTCCCCGTTCTATTTCTTCATCAACATCCGGATCTACGTCGGCAAATGGATCTGAGGGAGCAGCATGTTTGGGTACAATCATTACATCCAGGGAATCCATAAAAGCTGCATGGGGCTCATCAATTTTAATTTTAACCGTATACTCATCAAGAGCCTCAATAGTTTCAATTGCATCTACCCGCTCTTTATGAGGAGAGCCAAAAGCAGGGTCCAGGATTGTTTCATAGGTGAAAACCACATCTTCTGCAGTAAGGGGTTCGCCATCGTGAAAGGTTACATCTTCTCTCAATTCAAAGATATAGGTGACATCATCATCTTTTATCTCATAATCTTTAGCCAGGTCCAGTACAATTTCAGTGTCCCGGTCACTATACACCAGGGAATTAAAAACAGCTTCACAAACTTCAATTGCATATACCGCGGTTGTAGCCCTGGGATCAAGGGACGGGGCATCGGTTCCCCGAGCAATTATCAATTCACCATTTCCCTCATCCGGACTCATAAATGCTACCGGGCTCAAAAGAATTATCGCCACCAGAAGCGCTAACCCTTTTGTAATCAAAACAAATTCCCCCTAAAAAATTTTTTTAAATAAGCAGGAACCTTGCTACCATTAAACGTCAGCAAACAATATAGTCACCTGTCCTTTCCTCGAATAACACCCCCTTGCAGTAGTAAAAGTTCCGTGTTGTTTCAACCCTTTCAGAAAACAGAAAAAAGCAGGCCCAATTCTTCATGCTTTTCCATTGCTAAACATTTTAAGTTCATCATTTCCAGGATAACTATAAAAACAATTTTTGGAAATGGGTGTTTTTTCCGTTTTCCGCTTTCTTTTCCTCCCTTCTTTACCCAACTTTCCATTCCTTCCGAAAACAACAATTTTTTTCTTTACCTCTTTTTTTCTTACTAATTAAATTTAATTTGGATTAAACACCCCGTAATTCGGGGCCTGTTTGATCTGGTTTTTTTCTTTTGTTAACCATTCTCATCCCTATCTTCCTAATTGTCATCATTATCTTTTTTATTTCTCCTCATGGGCTTTCATAACCACAAAAGCTTTTGGTATTAAAAGGTTCTGTTCCTCTTAATTCTGATAGATGGAAAAAATTTCTTTCTTTTTCTCTACGGAAAAACCCAACCCCTGACAATAATAAAACCACAAAAAAAATCATCCCGAGTTACTTCAATTTTCTTCGCCGGGGAAAAGCCAACTTATTTTCCCTGCCAAAAGTTTTCAAAAAAATTCCGGGCTTTCCACTCCTAAATTTATTTAGGTTATTCTTTAACCTGTTTCCCAAAAAAATTACTCTCCCGGAACAACCTCCAAACCCCGAGAGAGCAATTTAATCATAATGCTTCTATTTATTTCTCAGACCTCAAAACAAAACTAGGACAGATGTTTTTCCTTAAAATAAAAATTCTTCAGGGTTTTTCGGAAAAAGAAAAAGGCTTTAACCAGGATGAGGAAGTGCGAATAAGGCGAAACCCCAGGTTCCTGCTATCAGAAGGGGGATCGGTTTCCACGTAATTAAGGGCAAAAACACTATCTTCGGGTATCTTGGAATAATGGAAATCAGAAAAGCTGCCTCCCCGGCTATAGTGAACAAAACTAAAAATTGGTATAGGAAGAAAACCATTGTCAGCCTCCAAACTCCAGGTCCATTCCCACACATTCCCACTCATGTCATATAACCCCAGCTCATTGGGCATCTTCCCCCCTACAATATGCGCTTGATTTTTCGAGTTTTCACTATAATAAGCAACAGAAGGCAAATCATTGCTTCCAGCAAATATTGTTTCTTTGCCCCACTCACCGCCTCGAGCAGCGTACTCCCATTCTATGCAGGCAGGTAGCCGATAGCCAAACACATTTTCAGGCGCATCCTTTAAAACCCAGTTTTTATTGGGATCCTTTACATAAGCCGGCTCCCAACCCTCCTGCTCGCTTAACCAATTGCAATATTCAATGGCATCATTGTAAGAAACATTAATTGCGGGGATCCGACGGGGTCCATAACTATCCCAACACCAGTGCTCATCAGCGGGATCAATTTCAGGATAATCCCTTCCAGTAGCATTGCAAAAAGCAATATATTCTGGAAGAGTCAAAGGGTATTTCCCCAACCAGAAATTATACTCTACCTCAATATCTTCCCAGTTGAAATAATCAGTAGAACTTCCCCCATATATCTTTATCAATTCTGGGGGAATGTGTTGAATAAATACTGCTTGAACTGCTTTATCTTCGGTCATAAATATGGATGTTTCTGCACTTTTCTGATCTGCTACCTCCCCTATCCAATTTCCAAAAAACCAATCCTCGGCAGGAATTGCTTCCAGTTCAACTACAGACCCCAATTCAAATTTATGGATCCCCACTTCCGGAATGGTACTTCCCTCTCCTATAATTTCCAAAGTCAGTTCCAGATATTCAAGAAAGATTGCCCGTACTGTTTTATCACTATCCATTACGATAGATGTTTCGGGACTGTATATATCTTCTATTCCCGGCCCTGTCCAGTGGCTAAAGTACCAGCCATCGGCAGGTATTGCTACCAGATCAACTACAGTCCCCAGCTCAAAATCATGGGTTCCCACTTCGGGAATGGTGACCCCCTCCCCGGAAACCTCCATCTTCAATTCTTTCTTGTCCACAAAAGCCTGGAAGTTCAAGCCACTGCTGGCGCCAGTTACAACTCGATTTTCCGGTTCAAAATAATAGCCTTCTTTAAACGGGGTAACCTGTTGGGAACCGGTTAAAAGGTGTTTACTCCAATTACCATTACTACCAGTAATTACACTGCTGCGGCCCCCAAGGAATTTCATTTCTACCCCTTCCAGGCCTTCATCCCCTTCCTGATTTACATTCCCGGAAATCCCATAACCCAGGCCCACCCGAAATAAATCAGCTCGGGGAAATTCATATTCCGGTTCTGCCAGGCGAAGCAATTGCATCTTTAAAGCAAGGCGGCCGTCAATAAAGAAATCAAGTCCATACTCCCAGACCCAGTCGGGCAATAGCTGAACCTCTGCCTCCCCTTCAATATTTCCGTAAATTCCAGTAGAAAGGCCTCCTTCCAGGATATAGGCTACCCCCACCATTAGATCAAATTCAATACCTCCATAGGCCCGGGCATAAGCAGAACCGGTCAGGGTTGGTTCATGTACTTCCAAACCATCCCCAGTAATCTCAAAAACTCCGATATCCTCCCAGTCATCGTTAGACTCTTTCCGCAAGCCAAATTCATAACCCCGCTCATATTCTACTCCGGTGCTGAATTCGGCAGCAATTCCTGCTTCAGCCCCCGCTACCAGTTTTAAATAGGGGTTCAGGGTTATACATAGGAAGATGGGAATTGGGGGTAAAGGAGCGTTTAAAATAACAAAGCTCCCCTCCCAATCTATATCTGCATCAACTTCAACTTCAAATTTCACTTCCGAATCCAGTCCCGTTTTAAAAACCATTACAACTTCATCTATTCCGTAGGGAACTTTCCAAAAATACTTTAATTCCAGAGAAAATTCTGGTTCGTGGATAAATTTCAAATAACCACTGATCGAACCATGTCCTCCAAAAATCTCCTCATCAAAACTCCGCTCAAAAAGAAGGGCCTTTGCTTCCCGGTCCACCTCAAGGATTTTTAAACCATCTACCTTCTGCAGACTCTCCACTATTTCATCAAAAGAAAACACCCGATGCTGAGAAAAATCCCCTTCTGCAATTACTTCTGCAAGGGTTGCAGGAACTATCTCCAGGACTCGACCATCTTCACTAATACCGGTAATTCTTTTTAAAAGTCCATATTCCGCATCTTCTAAAGGTTCATCAATAACAATAACATCTCCCGGCTTTAATTGAGATGCAAAAAGGGTTTTTTCTTTGAGAAACAGCTGATTCCGCCCAGGAGCAACCTTTTCAATATTCTCTGCTTCTCTCCGGGAAAAAACCATGGTTTCTTCGGTTAAAATTATACCCTCCTGACCTTCCTCTATTTCGATGCCGGTAAAATTAACATTTTCTCGGGGACCATCAACAGAAATCATGCCAGGGCTAAAACTTAAATTCTCCTCTGCAGGGGAAACCTCCACCTTCCCCGTTAAACCAGCTTTCTCCCAGAAACCTTCTTCATTGGTGGTAACCGCGGTATAGCCCGACCCAAAATAAATACTAATCCCCACCAGTGGTTGATCTTCCATATCTGTAACATAACCCGAGATAGAATAGAAATCCTCACCATTTTCCGGGGGAATTTCGTTGAAATTCGCAGTTAGAAACATATCGGTCGTCATGTTCAGGGTAATTTCCGGTTCAGTGCTTTCCAGGTCCCCCGTCCAGCCAGTAAATTCCCAGTCCGATCCGGGGATTCCCTTGAGAGTAACTTCTGTTCCTTCCAGGTAATTTGCAGTGAAAGGTAAATTCTCCAGGTTGGAATTTACTTCAACTTCACCCTCCCCAGCACCATGGATTTCCAGGGTAAATTTAACCACTTCTGCGGCAAAAGCAG
>PWFS01000139.1 GCA_003554145.1 Halobacteroidaceae bacterium
AAGCTGCATCTTTTACTTCATAATATGCGGGAAGGTTATGCCTGTTTAAAAATAATTCCCGATGAGTCAGGCAATCCCGTTGATTTTATTTTCCTGGAAATCAACCCCGCCTTTGAAAAAATCTGCGGCCGGGGCCGGCAGCAGATCATCGACAAAAGAGTAACCGAAGTTTTCCCGGGCATTGAAAGAGATCTCTTTGACCTGATAAAAACCTATCAACGGGGAGCCCGCACCGGGGAACCCTCCTACTTTGAATATTTTTCCCAATCCCTGCAGGGCCATTTTGAATTCACCGTTGTTCCCGAAACCAGAGAAACTTTTTCCCTCATCATAAAAGACATCACCGACCAAATTGAAAAAGAAGAGCGAACCAAGGAGCTCAACCTGCTCCATCAATTTGCCCTGCTGCTGCGGGATAAAGAGGCTGAGCTGGAGGATATCCTGGAGAAAACGGTCAGGCTCCTCCCTGATGCTGTGCAGTTTCCCGATCTGGCTTCAGCCTGCATTACCCTGGAGGGCCGGGAGTTTAAAACCCCTGGATTTAAACCCGGGGACATCGCCATCTCTTCTGCCTTCTACCTGTTTGGATCCCGGAAAGGCCGGGTTGAAATCAACTACCGCAAAAAACCACCCACTTCCGGCGATCATTTTCTGGCCCAGGAAAAAATTACCCTGGAAACCATCGCCCAGCACCTGGGACGAATTGCCGAACAGTTCCAGTCCCGGGAACTTCTCCAGGAGAATGAGGAGAAGCTGGATAAAACTCTCCATGCCATCGGGGACGGGGTTATCGTCACCGATACCGAGGGACGCATTACCCGCCTCAATCCCCCCGCCGAAAAATTAACGGGCTGGAACCAGAAGGAAGCCCGGGGCTTATTCCTGGAGGAAATTTTCCAGGTCCAGAATGCCCACACCGGCAAAGCAGCTCTCAACCCGGTATATCAGGTAATAAAGAGCGGGCAGGTAGAAAACCTGGCCCTGAATACCACCCTGATTGCCCGGGATGGAAGCAGGCGGCAGATTGCAGACAGCGCTGCTCCCATCCTGGATCACCGGGGACAGATTATCGGGGTCATCATGGTTTTTTCCGATGTTACCGAGCAGTTTAAAGCCCAGGAAGCCCTGCGCCAGAGCCAGGAACACCTGGATGCTATCCTGGATCATACTCCGGCAGTGATTTATTCCTATCAGCTGAAGCAGGGACAACCGGTTATAAACTATGTCAATCAAAATGTTAAAAATGTGCTGGGTTTTGAGCCAGAAGAATTCACCGGGCAGCCCGACCTCTGGGAAGAAAGGATCCACCCCGAAGATCGGGAGCGGGTGAAGCCTTCCTTTGCCCGGATTCTGGACCAGGAAAAGCCTTTTTCAGCGGAGTACCGCTTCCTTCATAAAGAGGGCTATTACCGCTGGCTCTATGAGCAGCAGCGGCTCATCAGCAGCGGGAATAATGATTTCGAAATTGTTTCGGTATGCTGGGATATTACTGATCGCAAGCGGGCTGAACAGCTGATCCAGGCCCGCCTCAATCTCCTGACCTTCTCCTATAATAATCCGCTGGATCCGGTCCTGCAGAAAACCCTGGACGAGGTCTGTGAGGTCCTGGACAGCCCCCTTGGGTTTTTCCATTTCGTGGACGAAGAGGAACAAAAACTGACCCTCAAGGCCTGGTCTGGCCAGACTCTGTCCAACTTCTGTAAGTTGAAGGATAAGAGTGGGATGAGTTATCGGGTTGAAGAAGCCGGGGTCTGGACCGACAGTATCCGGGAACGGGGTCCGGTGGTCCACAACAACTACCACGCCCTGCCTCACCGCCAGGGACTGCCCACAGGCCACCCCGATATTCAGCGAGAACTGGTTGTGCCTATTATTCGTCAGGATCGAATCGTGGGAATTCTGGGAGTGGGGAATAAGGCCCGGGACTATACGGAGGAGGATATTCACATCACTTCCTTTTTCGCCGACCTGGCCTGGACCATTGTTGAACAGAAAAGAACCGAAGAGGAAATAAGGTATATGAGCTTTCATGATATCCTTACCGGCCTCTATAACCGGGCTTTCCTGGACGAAGAAATTAAACGTCTTGATTCCAGCCGCCAGTTCCCCATCAGCATAATTATGCTGGACCTCAACGGCCTCAAACTGGTAAATGACACCTACGGACACGAACAGGGGGATGAGATGCTCCAAAAAACTGCTGAAACCCTGCAGAAATCGTGCCGCCAGGAAGATATTATCGGCCGCTGGGGTGGGGATGAGTTTGTAATCCTGCTGCCCCGGACCCCTCAAGAGAAGGCCTTAGAAATCAGTCGCCGCATCCATGAAAACTGTCAGGGCTCTTATGTCCAGGAGGTGCCCCTGTCCATCGCCTTTGGAGTCGCGGAGAAAAGCGACGAAAAAATCAATATTGCCGATACACTGAGCGAGGCCGAGGACAACATGTACCAACAGAAATTATCAGAGAGCCGAAGCACCCGCAGTGCCATTCTCCACACCCTGCTCCAAACCCTGGCTACCAAGAGCTTCGAAACCCAGGAGCATACCCGGCGCATGCAGGAAGTTGCCCGAAAAATTGGGGAGAAATTGGAGCTGACCCAGGCTGAAATGAACCGCCTGTCGGTGCTCATTACCCTCCATGATATTGGGAAAATTAACCTGTCCGAGGAGATCCTGACCAAAAAAGGATCTTTAACCGAAAAAGAATGGGAGGAAATGAAAAGACACCCTGCCACCGGTTATCGGATTGCCCGGGCCACCGAAGAATTTTCCCACGTGGCCGAGGATATATTGGCCCACCACGAACACTATGATGGCAGGGGCTATCCCCAGGGATTGAAAGGAAAAAATATCCCCCTCCTGGCCCGGATTACTGCCATTGCGGATGCCTACGAAGTAATGGCCAACGGCCGCCCCTACAAGGAGGCTCTAACGCCACAGGAGATCCGGGAAGAATTTAAAAGGTGCGCGGGAACCCAGTTTGACCCGGAACTCGTGGAAATTTTCCTGCCCCTCCTGAAAAAAGAACTGGAGCTAAAGAAAACCGGCTCTGAATAAGGAGCAGGGAAAAGACAGATCATACAATCATTATCAAAAGCAACTGGCTGATAGGCCCCTTTCCGGGGTAATATCAGCCAGTTTTTTTTCCGGGGATTAAGTTTTGCCAAAACTCCATATTATAACCAAGGGACTAATTAAAAGCTTTTTATTTCACACCCTTCCCCTATTTTATAGTATGGC
>PWFS01000208.1 GCA_003554145.1 Halobacteroidaceae bacterium
TACCATCTTTGACAGTATATGTAAATACCTCGCAGCCGTTAGTCCGAGTATATAATCTCCCGCCATCAATCATATTACCATTATCAAGAGTCACGTAGTCGTGCCGATCTCGTGAGTAGTAAAGACCACCTTCTGAATCCATTACGCAGGCAAAAGTAAGTTCCTCAACTGAATCAGCATTCGTAATCAGTATTCGACCCTCGTTATCGTTCAGCAGACCAAAGTACCGATTACCGAACTCAGGATGTGGAGTCTCGCGATAGAATACATCGACCGGGACAAGGTTGCCTGGATCAAGTTCGGTCGTGCAGACGTACGATACTGGAACTCCATCCAGACACGAGTAGTACTTTTTGATATGGTTCGTGTCCAGTACGGGATTGTGAATTACACTAGCTGCCATCACAGTCATCCTCAAGAAGTAATGTAATAAAAAATGCAGTGCATGCACCAGAAACGAGCAGAGCAATCATCAGGATACCGATCTCTACGACAGTTCCAGAAAAATGGACCGTCATATAGTTATACACAAAGGCAATACCTAGGAGTGCTGCTCCGAGTGCGACTGTAATTCCAAGAAAGATAGTAAGATTTAATAGAAATCGTTTCAGAAAATTCATAATATAAAAACTTTTATCTTATTCGACGATCAGTCCTGGAAACGCGTCCTGAACCAGCTTCTTAGTCAGACCCTTGTACTTGCCGCCCAGATTCTTATCCTTCATCTGAATGACCAGTTCTGCCTCGCGAGGATGAAGCGACTCGAGCATCTTAATGAAGATCACCTCGACCTTAGGACCTGCCTTCGGTCGTTGCGGTGTCACGACGAAGTACGAGAACTTTTTCGACTGCTTTAGAAGAGTCGTGCCGTACGAGTGATCGGAACCTGGAGTATAGGGTGGGGATCCCTCCGGTAGGTTGAACTGAATCGAGTCGTCGAACGAACCCTTTAGAATATCTCGAAGGCCACGGTGGTTATATGTCCGAAGCACCTCGATCTTTTCCTTACGATTCGATGCCTTTGCGACACGATCTAGAATATCATGAACCAACATGTTCTTAATCTTATTCACTGCCATTTTAGTAAAAATCCTCAATATCAGAAATCAAATTCTTGCATCGTTTTGAGATCAGGTACTTAAGAACACGATTCTTTGGTGTGTCCTCCTGACTCTCATAGGTATTTATTATCTCTGTCCGCAGATTCTCAGGGATCTCCTCGAGATCGATGAGCTTTTTGTTTCGCATGTAGTTGCGGTAGTGTTCGGGTTCCATTACGTCCTCGAGGTTCTGCGCGTTCTCTGCCCAGAAGTCGAGCTTCTTGCGTGTAACGGGAGACTGACGAATACCCTCGACGAACACGTTATCGTTCGAGAGCACATTCGGAACACCGTCACCAGAGTCACCCTTGAGGACGTGCTCGAACAGATAGGTATGCGGATTCTTTTCGGTCACGAACTTTTTCTGCATCGGTGAATACTGTTTGACGTTCTTGTACTTCTGTAGCTGAACAAAGTCCTTGTCGGCAGAGACGATCATTACGTCCTCGTGTTTACCGAACTCCTGGGTCTCAAGAGCAAGTGCACCAATGATGTCATCGGCCTCTGCACCATCGACCTTGACGACTCGATAAGGAAGGTTCTCCTGGATCTCCTCACGAACCATGTTAATGATCCGAAAGATCTCGTCCCAGTTGGCCTTCTCGACCTCGTCCTTCTCGCGACCCTCGCGACGCTTAAACTTATAGTTCGGAAAGTACTCGCGGCGCCAGGTGGACGAATCGCATGCGATGACCATCGGACCGTAGTCCTTACGAAACTTCTTGTTGTACATCCGCAAAGTATTCAGAATAAAGTGACGAATCATGTTCTCCTCGATGTCGAGTTTCTGCACGACGACCGAGGAGATCGCGATTCCATTATAATCAACAATAATCATTACCAACCACCAATCAGCAATAGGGCCGCAATAGCAGTAAGAAATAATATAGCAATAAGTTCAATCATCAATTAAGCCTCTGATTCCATATTCCCAAGCTTCGTCGAGTTCATTTTCCAGACGAGCAATGTCAGAATCATAGGATGCATATTCGACGGACCCTTCTTTAAAAGCCATGCGCTCGATTACAAGGCTTTCGATGTCTTCTTGAATTTCTACAATTGAACGCATAATATATTCTCCTTCAGCGCCACTCGTTGTTTGAGAACAGCTGTCCATCAGAGTTTTTAGGAAAAATGTCGTAGAAGACCTTTCCACCTCGATTTTCTTGTTCGCAGTAAGCCAAACCTTTTTTGGTCAAAGAACCTACAACGCCTTTGACAGAATTTGCAGTCATTCCCGTCTTTTCGGCGATGGTTTCGACGTCAGCCGAATAATCATAGGTGCAGATATCGACGATGGCTGCGAGGGTGGTGTCTTCAAGTTTGGTCATGATATGTCTCTGTTTTCCCATTTGTTGATTATATTATATACCATGGTTCGATGGATGTAAACCCTCTATTTGATCAATTTGGGAACAACCTTTGTTCAGCTGATCTCGGTGCTGCGGATAATCTCCGCGCGCCGCCGGCGGCATTCCTCTGGCGTGATGCGGCCACGCCCATAGTCCATCTGCAAGTTGCTCAGTGCGGCGGCTTTCGCGTCGGTCATGTGGTAGACATTGAAGTTCGTCATGATGGTAGCTCCTTTCCTTAACTGTTGATTATATTATATACCACGGTTCGATGGATGTAAACCCTCTATTTGATCAATTTGGGAACAACCTTTGTTCCTGTGAGGAACAGATGAATGGTTTACAAGTCACAAGAACTGTGATATAATAAATTTGTTGTCGGGCAGGGGTATATACTACCGTTGCGTGTTGTACTCTTCGTACAGTAGTTTCAGGTGGGTGGATCTCACGCGACAGGATATCCAGGTATTGTAGTACGATGGGTTAAGGAGTACGTTGCGAGTGAACTGCTCACGAGCCTCAAGGTACGACGCCTCACCCTTTGATCGACAGAGATGCAGGATACTGCGACGAAAACAACCCTTGCCGTAGTACTCGACGTCCTTGAGAAGTTCTTCCGATGATCCGTAGTAGTCTCGCCAGTCGGACTCTGCTCGATACCGTTTCTTTTTCTTTTTGACCTGACGAGTCTTGCCGAAGGTGAATCCCTTCTTACCAATGTAGGATCGACCGTTCGCAAGATTCTCGATTATATACACGAAACCCTGATA
>PWFS01000117.1 GCA_003554145.1 Halobacteroidaceae bacterium
AGGGGATAGACATAAATAGCCTTCCTGGATAAACGAACCCCTTTTTTCTCTGTTCGACCGGTTCCTTTGGTCTGTCCTAAGTACTTCCAGTTGGCGGCCTGATAGCATGCCCCATCAAATTTAGATAGATCTACAAAAGTTTCTAATAGTACCGGGGCATAACCATATTCTCTAATCCAATCTTTTTGAACTTGCCTGGTTAACAGGGAAAGAGCTTTGCTCGCCAGATTCTTCACCTTAACCCAGGGAAAGATCAAGAAACGGTTCTGGTTCACCAGGAGATGGAGGTTCTCCTTATGCTCTTTTTCCCAGCCAATCCAGCAATCCCTGACTTCTAACGCCCAGGCCGCTGCGGAAATTTGCATGCAGCCCAGTTCTATCTCCCCGGATTTGATAAAATACTGAAGGCGGGATCCAAAGACCTGTTTGTCCTGCAATATATGATGTTGATTAACATAATGGCGCCATCGCTTCAAAGATTCTCCACTATAGGCAATTTCCAGGGTTATGGGAGCCAGTTCCCTTATATCACACTCTACAGGGGTCTGATCTACCTCAATGCTTTCCTCGGGTTTTTCACTTTGTTTTTTGCCCCTTGTTGATTGAACCTGTTTGGGAGGGAGATCAAGAAAACCTTCCTTTTCCAATTCTTCGAGCAGAGAGGAACACTGTTGGACCTTCGCTCGGCCAGATGGTGTAAGCCAGTCGATGATATGGCAAATGGTTCCTGCCAGCTCTGTCCGGGATAAATTAGGATAGGTTTCCCTGGCCCATTTAATATGTTCCATATCTTCTTCTGTAAACTTCCTGCCGGCAAAAGTAAAAATAAAGTTGTTCATTTCTCCCCGTCCTCTCTTACTTAAATATATCATTATCCTAATTCTGATTTCCACCTAAAATTCTGTTATTCGCAAAGGGTTCACTCAATAAAGAGATTTTCCAGATTTGGATATTAGGATGAGGATTCTATAGAAAATTTCTTGGAGTTTTTTTAATATCCTCTATAATAATGGTCTTTCCCCCAAATTGATTGCAGGGATTATTAAAAAGAATCCTGATTAAATTGAAGAAGACATTAATATTAGCTAATATTTCCTGGGAGAACAGAGGGCATTGTCAGCTAACTTAAGATGCAGGTATTTATATCCCTTTAATTTAAGCAAATAAGCGCGCAGAGGTGTGTCCAAACTATTGCTGAATCAGGGGATTGAAATAATTTTCTACTTCAAACAGTTTAAAAAAAATCCAAACAGGAATCATAACCACCGCTACCGAAGAGTTCTAAAAAGTTCAATGGGAGGGACTATTTTGGCAGTAAAAGTTTATTTTTCCAGTTTAAAAGCCAGCAGCAGACAGGAAAATTATATTCACAAGCTGGCCGGCCTGGCCCGAGCTGATAGACTCTGGGACCGATTTGAGGCTGAGGAAATCATTGCGGTAAAAATTCACTTTGGCGAGCATGGAAACACAGGTTTTATTAACCCCATTTATTGTCGGGAAATTGTATCCCACCTGAAAGAAAAAGGATGCAAGCCCTTTTTAACTGACACCAACACCCTGTACATTGGGACCCGGGCCAATTCTGTGGATCACCTGGAAACCGCCCTGGCCCACGGTTTCAGCTATGCAACTGTCGGGGCTCCCCTGATCATTGCCGATGGCCTGGGGGGAAAAAACTACGTGGAAGTACCCATTGACGGGGTTCACCTGGAAAAGGTCCGAATTGCCGGAGAAGCCTACAATGCCGATGGCCTGATTACCCTGTCCCACTTTAAGGGGCACGGTCTGACAGGCTTTGGTGGAGCTATAAAAAACCTGGGGATGGGGCTGGGCAGCCGCAGTGGCAAACATATCATGCACAGTAATGCCATACCCACTATCGATCAAGATATTTGCGTGCGGTGCGGGGCCTGCGTGGAATGGTGTCCTGCGGATGCCATAGTTATCAACCCGGATGAATGTTATATCGATGCCGCGCTCTGTATTGGCTGTGGGGAATGTAAGGTTACCTGTACCTACAGGGCAGTAAAAGTTGCCCAGAGCAGTTCCACCCGGGATGTTCAGGAAAAAATTGCTGAGTATGCCCTGGGGGGCATCAAGGGCAAAGAGCAAAAAATGGGTTACTTTAATTTCCTCCAGGATATCACCCCCGGTTGCGACTGCCTGGGCTGGAGTGATCGTCCCCTGGTTCCGGATCTCGGTTTTCTTTATTCCTCCGACCCGGTGGCCATTGATCAGGCCTCCCTGGATCTGGTTAATCAGGCTCGAGGGTTTGAAGACAGCGCCCTCCAGGATAATATTCAACCGGGAGCCTGTAAATTCCAGGGAGTTTATCCCGAACTCAACCCGGAAGATCAACTCCGCCATGGGGAAAAAATTGGCCTGGGCCAACGGGAATATGAACTTATTGCTATTGATTAAGGGGCCTCGAGCCCCTTTTTTTCTGGCAACACCCTCTTTTGGCCATCGCTTTTCAGGTATGTACCATTTAAAACTTCTAAGAGGAAAGAAACACTTCATATCGAATATCTTTTTTAACAGGGGAGATAATAGCCCCGATTACAACGTTTTTTTTCATTTTAAACGCTGCGAAAAATTATTGTTGCTTTTCCAGGACCTGAGCCCTGCCCCGGTGGAAAACCGGGGTTTTTGGGGCCTGGAATTCTCTTTCCTGGATTATTTGAAGTTATCCATATTCAGGTGGGGAGCTATTTAGCTCTTCTTTAGTCTCTCCAGTACTCCTAAATAACTTTAACCTTAATAAAGAGAGTTTTTTTGCCGATAAATAAACAGGGGGACTGGTCCTGTTCTCACCCCGAGATTCGAGGAAGGTGATACCCATTAAAATTCACAACTTTATTCCTCTTTTTATCATTCTGGGCCTTTTCTGGAGCTCTTTTTGTTTTCCAGTAGCCTTAGCCCAATCTTCCCCTCCTGCTCAAGATCCAGTACTATATTTAGGAGATAGTGATTTAAGCTCGGTTACGGTAGATCTGGATGGGGACTGGGAATTTTACTGGGATCAATTACTAACTCCCGGTGATTTTGAGGCCAGGGATATTGAAAAAACCGGCTTGTTCCCCGTTCCCAACGCCTGGAACAGTTTCCAGGTAGAGGGGGAAAATTTACCCGGAAAGGGCTATGCCACCTACCGGCTTTTATTGGAAGTTGCAGATAACAGCCAGAACCTGGGTTTAAAATTACCCCGGATTTTTACCTCGTACCGGCTGTGGATTAACGGTGAAGAAATGGCTGCGGGAGGCCAGGTAGGGAAAGATCGCTCTACGGCAACTCCCCAGTACCTCCCCCGGTCTGTTTTTTTCCGTAGTGATGACCCCCAGGTGGAGCTGATAATTCAGGTAAGCAATTTTTCCCACCGCAGCGGAGGTATTCTGGAAAGTATTGAACTGGGAGAGCAGCGAGTAATTTTGACCCAGGAAAATCAGAGAATTGCATATGAACTCTTCCTGTTCGGAGCCCTGTTGATCATGGGGGTTTATCATCTGGCCCTCTTTAGTTTCCGGAAAAAAGAGCCCTCTTTCTTTTATTTCGGGATTTTTTGCCTGCTACTGGGATTAAGAACTATTATGGTGGGGGAAATTTTTTTCATCCGCCTCTTCCCGGGCTTTAACTGGGAAATTGCCCACAAAATGCAAACCTTAAGCTTTTATATGAGCATTTTTGTCATGGCCATGTTTTTCCGGTTCTCTTTTCCCCGGTATTTTTCCAAAAAATATACCCGCCTGATTTTAATAATTGTCGCTTCTTTTTCCCTGCTGGTCCTTTTTACCCCGGCCCGGATTTTTACTCCGGTTAACCCTGTATTTCAAATTTTTACCCTGCTGATAGCTGTCGTTTCCATCAGGGCTCTTTATAAAGCCACCCAGAAGAGGGAAAGGGGAGGGCATCTTATTATCGCTGGCGCTTTAGTTTTAATTATTTCAGGGGTTAATGATATCCTGTTTCACAGTATTTTAATGAGTGATTTTCAGCTTTTTAATCCCCTGATAAGAACCGGCAACCTCTCTTCCCTGGGGCTTTTAGCTTTCGTTTTTTCTCATTCTTTAGTTCTCTCCATCAGGTACTCCCAGGCTTTCCATCAAAATGAATTGCTGACTGTTGAGTTGCAGGATATTAATAAAAACCTGGAGAACAGGATTAAGAACAGGACTGAAGAACTGGAAATTTCTAATCAAAAAATCTCCCAGCAAAAAGCTGACCTGGAAAAGGCTAATCAGGCCCTGGAAAAAGTTTCATTCCGAGATCCTCTGACCGATATCTGGAACAGAAGATACTTCGATGAAGCAGTAAAGGTGGAATGGCGACGAGCTCTCCAGGAAGGATCTCCTATTTCGCTGATTTTTGCGGATATTGATGATTTTAAGGCCTATAATGACTTTTATGGCCACCACGATGGGGATAACTGCCTGATCAGGGTAGGGGAAGTTCTAAAAAAATATTCTCGTCGGGCTGGGGAAATGGTGGCCCGTTACGGGGGCGAAGAATTTGTGATTTTATTGCCCGGCACCAATCAGGTTAAAGCCCTTGAATTAGCGGAAACCCTCCGCCAGCAGGTGGAAGGTTTAAGGATAATGCACGGCACAGGTTCGGGGGAAAACCCGGTTACAATCAGCCTGGGAGTAGCAACCCTGATTCCTGATGAGCATAATTCAGCCAGGGACCTGGTTGCCTCTGCCGATCAGGCCATGTATGAAGCAAAAAGAAAGGGAAAAAACCGGGTAATAGCCTGCACTCCATAATGTTTTCCCCTTCTTTTTTCCACCATTACCTCCTGTACTGAAAAAGTAAGGGTTTATTATCCCCCAGCACTGCTGTGGGGGAAAAACCGCAAAAAAAATCCCCCCTGTTTTTCCCTTTTATTTCCAGAGAATATTGGAGCAGGGGGGAGAAAAATAACCAAAGAAAAATAACCAAAAAAACTGAGGGGCCTTTTGAGGCCCCTTAATTTAATCATTGATCATGGTTATTATATTATCCATTTTTATCTGCAGGTTGTTTTCAATCCGAGGTTCTTCTCCCTCCCTGCCGGTATAAACCCGGACAGAATACTCCTGGCTGGTCAGACCGCGCACCAACCTGTTGAGATCAGGGGAATAATACAAAAAGCCCAGGCCCACATGGCGCACTTCCACCCTTTTACCATTCTCTGAATCCAGTGATGTAGAGCCAGAATAATCAATTTCTGCCTCTATTTTGTAACACTCTATCCCGTCTATCTCCACCTTATCAATAACCATGTAATGGACATCGGTACTGATGGAGCGAATATTTCCTCCCTGGGGCAGGGTAAAATCCTTCTGGCTGACCCAGGTAGAAGAGATATCCATTTCTTTGTTGGGAAAGGAGATAAAAACCTGCTGGCCCAGGGAAGCCAGATTAACATGGGGGAAATTTTCCAGAGCAGCATTAACTTCTCTATCCATCAGATTACCTTTTTCATCAATCAAGAAGGTCAGAAGTTGTTCGCCCAGGATTTGGTCCAGGCTTTCCTGCAGTTCATCCCTGTGGTCCATTGGTGTCCTGGAACTATTTTTTGTACCCATGGATCGGGAAAAATCCCTGGTTTCCAGACTTTCAAATATTATATCAAAAATAAACTCTCCATCACTGCTGTCGCGAATTACCTGGGTTAATATCCCGAATAATTCCAGTTCAGAATCCACTATCAGGTTATTGGTTTCCATGGAACTGGACATTTTAAAAACATTGCGGTAGCGGATTTCTTCCCCGGAATAAAAATCATAGCTAAAAGAACCTGCTGCAGGCACTACAATCATTAGAATAAGTATTAATACTGGTCCAACAATCTTTGATTTTTTTTGCACCTTTTTTCTTCCCCCCCTCCTTAATTATAATATTTCGGCAAACCCTACTTTTTAACCTTCAAAAAAAGAACCCAGAGCCAGGAGCAAAGGAACCAGAACCGGGACCAGAGCGGATAAAACTGCTCCGCTAAAAAAAGCAGGTAAAACTACCTCCTCCCCTGCCACTTTTTTTATCAGGGGCAGGGTAACATCCATGGTGGTAGCCCCACCAGGGGCTATCGCAGCCAGCTGTCCCAAAAAGCGGGCAATTAAAGGTAGAGATAAAATAGCCAGGACCTCCCGGAAAACATTGGTCAGAAAAGCCAGGGTTCCCAGTTCAACGCTGTGTAAACCGGTTAGCAAAACTCCGGAAAGACTGTACCACCCAAAACCAGCCCCAACCGCAGCAGCTTCATTGCCGGCCAAACCCAGGAGAAAACCGGCCATTACTGCTCCCCCAATACTGCCCACTGCTATTAAAAAAGGAAGCAGCAGGATGCGCCAGCCTAACCGCCCCAGGCTCTTTAAAATTCGGGGATTAAAACCCAGATCCAACCCTATGCCCCACAATAAAAGGGCCAGGGCATATACTATTACCTGGTCCAGGTAAGCCTCCCAGGAAGGGGGCAAAAAGATACCCGCTACCACTCCCAGGGCCAGAGAGATAAGCACAAAAAGCATCAAAAAAAACCTGCCTTTTCCACCCTCAACTTCAAAATCCGCAGGACCAGCCTGAATCCATTTGCGTCTGGGTCCCAGTAGTTGTAAGAAGAGAAGACTGCCGACGATACTGCTTCCCGCCAGAACCAGGGCCTGCAACCCTATCCGATCCAGTTCAGCCCAGAGCTCCCGGTTACTGCCAATTTTAGCTCCCATTGCTCCCAGCAAAAGAGCCAGAGCCAGGTTAATGCTGATGCCCACAATCGGTCTCCAGCGGCCGGGGATAATTTTAAAAAAACCCATGCCTGCTCCCAGCAGCAAAAAAAGAACAATCCATCCCAGGTGCATATGTAGCGGCAAGCCCCGGAAAAGTGGACGGGGAATTGCCTCCCCTCCCCTCTCCCTGAAAATTCTGTCCCGGGAGAATTTTGCCCCCGGGAATTATCTCTTCCACATTACACACTAATTCCCCACGCTGCCAGTTATTCCTGCAAATATTTTTTACCCTCTCCTCCCTACAAAACCGGGGTGAGGGGCAGAGAAAAAAGATCCGTCCCGATGAAAAGATCGGGATCCAGCGGGGCCTCCGGGGTTCGCATTTCCCAGTGGAGATGAGGTCCGGTAGAAAAACCGGTACTGCCCATTTCCCCGATTTTTTCTCCCCGGGCTACAGTCTGACCCACCTCTACCTCTATTTTGCTGAGATGGCTGTAGCTGGAAAAAACCCGGCCCCCGTGATCAATAATGATGGTTTTACCCGCAACCAGGAGTTCTTCAGCCAGTTTTACCACGCCCTGATTTACGCTTTTAATGGGTGTCCCCTGAACATTGGCAATATCAATACCCGCATGGCGATTATTGAATTCATTGTTCACATAACGGGTATGGCCAAACCCGGTAGTGCGTCTCCCCGTAGTGGGTAGGGCAAACTCCTCCTCCCACAGGGGCCTGGTTATGGGTTGGGCATAAGCTTCCTGTACCGCGTCCCGATCCCGGGAGCGGCGGTCCAGAATATCCTGATCATCCTCCTCCGGACGAATCAGGCGCTCCTGTTCCTCGGAAACCGTAATATGGCTTTCTGGAAAATTACCGTCCCGGATATTGACCTCCTGCACCACCTCCCGCTCCCCCAACTGGAGCGTCAGGTTATAGGTTCCGGGTTCCCTCCAGTAGGAAACACCATAAAAAGCAATCCAGCCCATGTTCCAGGGAATGAAATAGAGTTGATCTTCATCAAAAACCCCCCGCGGCATGTATTCAGTTGTTTCCACCTGAACAATTAATAGCTCTCCCTGCTGCAGTTCCTCTCCATTGAGGTTAACCAGGCCTCCCTGAACGGATGGGGTTCCAGCAATCACGAACATCAGGCAAAAAAGCAGGACTACTTTAGTCATCACCCGCCTCCTTTTCCTTTTTCCCCACAGTAGCCATATAAATGACCATTTCCTCAACTCCGTCTACCTCCAGAATTCTGTTCATTTCCTGATCATCATAGGCCCCAATAGCACAGGCCCCACATTCTATTGCTTCTGCAGCCAGGTACAGATTCTGTCCCACATGACCGGCATCCAGGTGCAGATAACGGAAACCTCTTTCTCCATAACGCCAGTTCATCCGGTAGGGAATGGCCGTCCAGATAAAGGTCACTGCACTTCCTTCTACCATTTTTTGACCCAGGCAGGCGGCAGTAATGTGGTCCCTTAATTCTGGATCCTCATTTTCTATTAACAGGGTATGCTCCAGGGGCTGGTACCGATAAAGCCCTGGACGGAGTGGTTCAACCCGATTAACTAAAATGTAGGTTTCCAGGGCATGCCGGGCCCCGGCTGATGGTACCGTGCGTAAAGTAGCCTGGCCCAGGTCTCGAAACACCCCCTGAGTTGCCCACAGGAGAAAGGCCAGTTCGGGTAAAGCCAGGGGCCTATCAGCATAACTACGAATGCTCCGGCGTTCGGTGAATGCTTTAATGAGGTCATTGCTTTTAACTTCCAGCCCCTCCGGGTCAGGCAAATGCAGGCAGTAATCTGCCCGACCTCTTCCTTTAATCAGGGGTGGCTGCTCCATGCCCTTCATCTGATCGGTAGGGCTCAATCTTTTTAATTCCGTGGCCCGCATAAACTTTAAGCCGATATTTTCCTCCATTTTATCCTCTCCTTTTTGGCGAGTTAAGGCCCGTCCTGCTTTAGAGCTCAAATCGGGACAGAAAGGTACTATCGATCAGGCCCAGCAGTTGATCAAAAATCAGGGCCAGCAGCGCCGCCTGAATTGCACCCCCCAGGATCAACGCCGGATTATTCCAGACCAGGCCCGAAACAATGGGCACTCCCAGCCCACCAGCACCAATGACGCTGCCTGCAGTAGCAGTACCAATATTAATAATTACTGCAATACGCAGCCCGGCCAGGATAACCCTGCTGGCCAGGGGTAATTCTACCAGGTACAGCCGCTGCCAGGAATTCATCCCCACTCCGCGGGCTGCTTCATTGACCCCGGAGGGAATTCCCTCCAGGCCGGCAATGGTGTTGCGGACAATGGGCAGAATACTATACAGAAAAAGGGCCAAAATTGTGGGCCTGAATCCAAAGCCCAGAATGGGAACGGCCAGCGCCAGGACCGCTACCGGGGGAAATGTCTGGGCCAGGGCAATTACATCACTTACTGCCGGTAAAAAGTCCCGGCCCCAGGACCTGGTAACAAAAACTCCCAGGGGGAATCCAATGATAAAGGCCAGCCCGGTAGCAATCAAAACCAGCATCAGGTGCTGTTGCACCAGGATAATTCCCGGGACCCTCTGATAGATATGAACCTCTTCCCCGGGAAAAAGCAGGCGTAAAAACCATTCCAGGGGAGTGGGATAAAAAAGGATTAACAGGAAGGATAGTATTAATAACAGGAGCAGAAACCAGCGGAACCTTTTTCCACTCATTTTAATTCTCCTCCCCCTCGGCCTGCAGACCCCGGGGGGTAAGCCGGAAAATTAAAAGCTGCATACCCTTGTCCGCCAGAACTGCCAGTCCGATTACCGGCAAAACACCCAGGAGAATCAAATCATGGGCGGCCTGCCCTAAACCCTGGAAAACAAATACCCCCAGTCCACCCGCACCGATGAGGGCAGCCAGGGTTGTATTGCCCACAGTCTGCACCAGGGAGGTTCTAATCCCGGTAAGGATCAGGGGCAGGGCCAGGGGCAGCTGGATCTGGAATAGGAGTTGACGGGGATTCATGCCCATACCCCGGCCCGCCTCTACAGTTTTTTCATCCAGAATCTGAAAAGAAGTGTAAGTATTGCGGATAATCGGCAGCAGGGCATAGAGAATAAGGGCCAGCATTGCTGGCAGCCAGCCTGTTCCCCCCATACCCAGTTCCCGCAACAGGGGAAAGAGTCGGGACAGGAAAGCCAGTGGACCAATAAAAAGACCGAAAAGGGCCAGGGCGGGAACGGTCTGCATGGTATTGGTCAGGAAAAAAACCGGTCGCTCCCACTTTTTCTTCCGGAATATGAAGACGCCCAGGGGCAGTCCCAGGGTCGTGGCTATTCCCACTGCAGAAAAAGATATTAACAGGTGATTGAAAAACTCCTGCTGAAAACGGCTCTGCCTGATACTTAATTCCTGCAAAACCGAAATCTCCTGCAAAAAACCTCCTCCCAGCAGCACTATCAGGCCAAGGGGAGCGGGAACAGAGATCAACCAGCGGCCCCAACCCCGCCCTGGCCAGGCTTTCAGGGCAGCCAGAATCACCAGGTAGGCTCCCCCCAGCATCAGCCAGAACCCGGCCCCGGGGGAAACCCGGCCAAAGGTGTATTCTTCGGGCAGAAGCAGGGGCGCCTGTCGCCCCAGCCAGTAGAGAACAACCAGAATTACTATATTGCCTGTAAAACCCGCAGCCAGGGCCAGGCTATTCTGACCCCGGCTGAAAAGGCTCAATACCCCTATAATCAGCCACAGGAGAATTATCAGGGCCAGGACCTGGACAGGTAACCCTTCTATCCATCCTGTTGGATTGCCACCGGCCAGCCGGCTGGGCCGGATCCGGGCCAGGGGCAGAAATAGGGCCAGAAAGCCTGTAATTACTCCGAGCATTGCTACCCGGTCAACATATATCCGGGCCAACCCCTCCACCTCCAGCCCTCATTAATCAATAAGGCCTGCTTCCTGCAGGTGTTCCCGGGCAACCGTTTCTGCATCCCGGCCTTCCAGGGCGATAGCTGCGTTCAGTCCCTGCAGAATTTCCAGGTCCAGGGAGGCAAAGACGGGCTCCAGCAATTCTTCAATTTCCGGATATTTTTCCAGGACCTCTTCCCTAATCAGCGGGGCGGGCTCATATACCGGCTGAACAGCCTGGGTGTCCTCCAAAATACGCAGGCCGAGGGCAGAAACCGGGCCGTCGGTACCATAAGCCATGGCAAAATTGACATCGTCAGTTCCTTCTCCAGCAGCCTGGATGGTCTGGGCAGTATTACCTCCGGCAAAAATCAGCAGCTGGTCCTGCTCCAGTTCAAAGCCATAAGCCTCCTCGAATGCAGGCAGGGCGTCCTCCCGGGTTGCAAATTCTTCCGAGGCGGCCAGGTGGACAAAACCTCCTTCATTAACATATCGGGCCATGTCCTCCAGGGTAGACAGATCATATTCTTCGGCCAGATCACCCCGGACCGCAATGGCCCAGGTATTATTAGCCCGGGCCGGGGTTAACCAGATCAGGCCGTGGGCCTCCCGGTCCAGTTCTTTTACCTTTTCATAGCCCAAATCTGCATCCTTCCAGATCTGGGGATCGGTATCGCTGAAGAAAAAGCCCCCGTTTCCCGTATATTCGGGGTAGATATCAATCTCATCATTAATTATAGCCTGGCGAATAACACTGGTAGGGCCAAACTCCGTCCGATCATTAACTTCAAAACCATCTTCTTCCAGGATCAGCACCATCATCTGTCCCAGGAGGGCACCTTCTGTATCAATCTTGGAAGCAACGGAAACCGGTCCCCGGGCTTCTTCTTCTCCTCCACATCCGGCAAAAATCAGGGCCAGAGCCAGCAGCAGCAGGGAAAAAAACTTTATTTTCATTAACCTTTACCTCCTTAAATCAGTATATGAGCAATGGATAGTATAAAAAAAACTTCCCGATTACATTCTAAACTCCTTTATTTTTCCCGGGGCTACCGGAGAAAAAGGAAGTCAGGAGCAAAGGAGAAAAAATGGTTTTGATAGAAGTTTTTAGGGTAAAAAGGAATAGGAGGCTTATTATGAAAACTGTAAAACCCCCCAGGCTCAAACCCGGTGATCGGGTGGGAATTTGCGCTCCCTCCAGTCCTCATCCTTCCCGGGAAAGTTTCCGTCGGGCCGGAGAGGTCCTGGCTGAAATGGGACTTGAAACCGAAGCAGGGCCCCACCTCTGGAAAAAGAATGGTTACCTGGCCGGAACCGATCAGGAACGGGCAGCTGATATCAATCACTTTTTTTCCAGGCCTGATATAGCCGGGATTATTGCCATCAAAGGTGGCTACGGGTCGGCCCGAACCCTGGAATATCTGGACTGGCAGGGAATCGCCAATAATCCTAAGGTTTTTGTGGGCTTCAGTGATATTACGGCCCTGCACCTGGCCCTGCAGAAGGAAACAGGTCTGATCACCTTTCACGGCCCTGTTCTTTTCCAGCTTACGCCGGAAAAAAAGACTTCCTACCTGGTGGATAGTTTTCGTCGGGCAGTAATGGGCAGTGAACCCCTGGGTCTGGTGGATCCCGCTCCCGAAAAAACACCCTTTACCTATACCATCAACCCCGGTCAGACCCGCGGACCCCTGGTAGGAGGCTGTTTATCTCTCATTGTTCAGAGTCTGGGCACCCCCCATGCCATTGATACCCGGGACAGGATCCTGTTCCTGGAAGAAGTTGGGGAAGAGCCCTACAAAATTGACGGCATGCTCCATCAGCTCTACCGGGCCGGGAAACTGCAGGAGGCCCGGGGAATTGTGGTGGGCGAATGCCACCGCTGTCAGCCCCGGGAGCACTCCCCCTCCTTTGTTACCGGAACCTTTATCCTGGAAGAAATCCTGGCCGATATTATTGGATCCCTGGATATTCCTGCTTTTTACGGACTGCCCCTGGGGCACGGTCGTCATCTGGCTACCTTGCCCCTGGGAATTGAAGCCAGTATCGATGCCAACCGCCAGGAATTATCCCTTCTGGATACGGCCACCTCCAATTGAAAGGAGAAATTGATTATGTATAAAAAATACCTGCAACCCCTGTCCCGGGAGCTTTCCGGGGAAAGAGCCTATAGTTATCTTCTGGAAATTGCCACCCATCACCGGATCCAGGCCAGCCCTGGCTTCCGGGAAGCAGCCCATAACTGCCAGCAAATACTGGCCCGAAATGGCCTCCAGGCCGAGGTTTTAACCTATACTGCCGATGGCGATGCTCGTAACTGGGCCAGCCAGGTTCCGCGGGAGTGGAAGGTTCACAGAGCTCGCCTGCAGTTAATACTGAATAAAGAACCCGGGGATATCCTGGCCGATTATCACCATAATGAACTGTCTATCATCCAGCGGACCGGCCCCCTTGCCTCGGAAAAAGGCCAGGGAGAAATTGTAGTTGGTGATGATAAGGATAATTTGCCCGAGATGGCCGGGAAATGGCTCCTGACCCGAATGCCTCCCGAAGAGGTTCGGCGCCCGGTCCAGGTCCGGGGCGCCCTGGGAATCATTTATGATGGCATGCCGGCCCTGCCCCCGGTTCGCGAAGAAGGAGGGCTGCCCCATAATCGGCAGTATGCTTCCTTCTGGGGTCGAGATGAAAAGGAAAACCCTCCTGGTTTTGTCCTGACCCCCTCCCGCGGGGCAGAGCTGCGCCGCCGTCTACAGAAAGGGGAAAAAATCCTGGTTCGAGGGGAAGTTGATGCCACTTTTTATCCAGGAACCATTGAAAATGTCAGCCTGTTGATTCCCGGGGAACAGCAGGATGAGATTCTTTTAATTGCTCATCTCTGTCATCCCCGTCCTTCGGCAGGGGATAACGCTTCGGGGGCCGCGGTCCTCCTGGAGGTGGCTGTAACCCTTAACAAACTTCTGGAAAGTGGTCTGATACCCCGTCCCCGTTATGGGATCCGCTTTCTCTGGGTCCCGGAAATGACCGGAACCTATGCTTACCTGGCCTCCCTTGCAGAAGAAGAACCGCCTGTTCTGGGTGGTCTCAACCTGGATATGGTCGGTCAAAAACAGGAAATTGGCGGGGGGACCTTAATTGTGGAACGACCTCCCCAGGCCTCCTCTTCCTGGGGGGCTGATTTGCTCCAGTCCATGCTGCAGGATCCCTATTTCTGTTCCGCCCATAACCCCTATAAAACGGCGGCATTCCCCGTTTTTTCTTCTCGCTCTCTACCCTTTTCCGGGGGCAGCGACCATTATATTCTTTCCGACCCTACCGTAAACATTCCCTGTCCCATGTTGATTCAGTGGCCGGATCGGCATTATCACACTGATGCGGATCAACCCGGAAACATTGATCCCCATATGCTTAAAAACGTTGGGGTTCTGGCTGCCACCTATGCTGCCTTTTTTGCAGCAGGAAAGGCTGATGATTTAAACTGGCTGCTCCGCAAAATGGTCGCCAGTTTTTCCCGGGACCTTGGTTCTTATATCCGGGGCCAGGAAATCTCCCCGGGACAGTTACAATGGCTGGCCAGCTGTAAGAACCGGCATCTCC
>PWFS01000169.1 GCA_003554145.1 Halobacteroidaceae bacterium
TCCCGGGCAGGGTGAAATCAGGTATTTCTCCCGGCAGTACCTCCAGTATTTATTGCGCCGGGAGGGAATAGATCCCCAGGATTTTTCCTTTCCGGATCAGGTGGCAGTGGAGACCAATATGGAGAAAATTGCGGGAGCGGAGTTAAAAGAAAAAATCCGGGACTTACTGGCCGAAAAAAAGCCAGAAATAATTATTGAGTTTTCCCGGGGGATCGCTGATATCTATTATCCCGCCGGGAACCTGGAACTCCTTGTCGAAACCGGGAACAATCTCCGTATTCCAGGTAATAATACCCTTAACCTGGAACTGAGGATTGGAGGAGAAACCTGGGAACAAATCCGGGTTCCCGCCTTTTTGGACCGGGAAATAAAGGTTTTCCGGGCCGGACAGGATCTGGGCAGCGGAAACATTATTACTCCGGACTGCCTGGAAGTGGACCGGGTTCTACACAGCCAGGCCCCCACCGGTTTTATTGACGCCGCCCGGGATCTGGAAGGCTACCGGGTTCGGCGGAACCTGCAGGCAGGGACAATTATCTGCAGTCATCACCTGGAAGAAGTGCCCCTGGTGGAAAGGGGCGACCGGGTTACCCTGGAATTAAAACAACCAGGCTTTGCCATCTCCCTACCCGGTGAAGCCATGCAGAGCGGGAACCCGGGCTCAGAAATAATGGTCCGCAACCTCTTCAATGGGGGAACCATGCGGGGTAGGATAACGGATCAGGGCACAATTGAGATAAAAAAATAACTCCTCAGGGGTTGATAATATGTTTACAAGAACATCCTGCTGTTTATTGATTTTTCTGTTACTGACCATTCCGGTGAATGCCTCTTCCCTATGGGATAGTGATAGTGACAGTATTTTTGCAGATAGGGTAGCCCGGGGAGAGGGCGATCTGCTTACGGTAATTATTAAGGAGAATGCTAAGGCCTCCCATGCCGCGGACACCAAGACCAGCCAGGGCCTGGGAATAGAGCTGAAACCGGGAGTTTTCCTGGCGGATTTTTTCGCGGGCCTGAGCCCCAGCTATGCTGATGGAGCAGAATCGGGGGGAATAACCGAGCGAACGGGTACCATTGCCGGGGAAATTACTGTGCAGGTAGTTGAGGTCAGGGATAATGGAGTTCTGGTAATAGAGGGCACCAAGGGAATTAAGGTGGACCGCGAGCATCAGGAAATAAAATTGCGGGGCCTGGTTCGGGTAGATGATATTGAACCCGACAATACCATTGATTCGGCCCGACTGGCCGATGTGAGCATAAGTTACGAGGGTAGCGGCGTAATTGCTGATAAACAGCGTCCGAGCATCCTGGAGTGGCTTTTAAACTGGTTATTCTAACAAGAGGAGGAAAAAATGATGGGAAAAATATTAATAATAGCTGTCCTTCTCCTGCTGGCAGGATTTCCAGCTGCAGCCCAGGAGGAGGATGCAACGGTTCGCATCGGTGATATTGCCAGTCTTTCCGGAGAGAGGGATAATCATCTGCTGGGATATGGGCTGGTAGTGGGGCTGGATGGCAGCGGGGACAGTACCCGTTCCCAGAGTACCATGCAGTCCATTGCCAATATGCTGCGGGGTTTTGGGGTTGATGTTCCTTCCAATCAGGTGGTGGCCAGGAATGCAGCTGCGGTAATGGTTACCGCTACTCTGCCGCCTTTTACCTATCCCGGGGAATATATTGATGTTACCGTATCTTCCCTGGGAGATGCCCGATCCCTGGAAAATGGGGTTCTATTGATGACACCCCTCCGGGGGGGCAATCAAAAAGTATATGCGGTGGCCCAGGGCCCGGTGTCTACCGGGTCGGATAGTGACAGTTATATGGTCCGCCGCCAGGATCCGGAGAATGTGGGGCACATCCCCAATGGAGCCCTGGTGGAAACAGAAGTGGAATATAACTGGCGCAATGAAGAGTCCCTGACTCTCCTGATTCGGGGTGGTTCTTTTGCCAATTCTTCCCGCATTGCAGCTACCATCAATGAATTCATTCCCTCGGAAAATGAAGAAACAGTGGCCAGTGCCGTTGACCCGGGACGGGTAGACATCAGCATTCCATCCTATGCCCAGGAAGATATAGTGGACTTTGTGGCCACTATAAAGGATCTGGAAGTAGATGTGGAAATGCCGGCCCGGGTGGTCATTAATGAAAGGACCGGGACAGTGGTAATAGGGCATAATGTGCGGATATCCACAGTGGCTGTTGCCCACCGGGGTTTAACAGTTCAGGTGGGTAGTGATCCGGAGGTGGAAATTGATACTGAACAGGAACCGGGCTCACTGGGTGATTTCCTGGACGCTCCCGGTGAATCCGAGGCTGAACCAGAAGAAGAGGCTGTAATGGTCCTGGAAAGGGGTCCCACTATCCTGGACCTGGTAGAGGCCCTGAATGCTATTGGAGCAGAGGCCGATGATATAATCATTATTCTACAGGCAATGAAAAGGGCGGGAGCCCTGCATGCCATCCTGGAAATAATGTAGGGGGTGGGGTCATGGATATTTTTCTGCCGGGGCAGTATCCCCAGTTAAAAATAGGGAGCCTGGAACAGGAAGGGCCGCAAATGTTCAAGAAAAAAGAAGGAGGCCCGGATCCTCTGCTCCAGGCCAGCCAGGAATTTGAAAGTATTTTCCTGTATTACATGTTCAAGGCCATGCGGAGCACTGTTCCCGAAGGAGGTTTAATTCCCCGCACTATGGGTCAGGAAATATTTGAGGGCATGCTGGATGAAGAGGTGGCCCGGCAGGCTTCTCAGAATGAGGACTATGGACTGGCCCGACTGCTTTATGATCAATTGAGCCGGATTAACTTAGAACCTGGAGAATAATCTCCAGGTTTTTTTCTGCAGGGGAAAAGGAGGCAGTGCAGAATAAACACGCAGGAGGTGGGTTGAAGTGTTGAAGATAATTGAAGATTTTCCCCGGCAGTGGCAGGAGGGCTGGCTGCTGGGAGAAAAGCGGTCTTTTCACCTGCCCAACGATCTATCGAACATTATTTTTTTGGGGATGGGAGGTTCTGCTACCGCCGGGGATATCTTGAAAACAACAGGCGAAGAATGCTGTCCAATTCCCCTGGAGGTTAACCGCAATTATTCCCTGCCGGCCTGGGTGGGGCCCCAGACCCTGGCCCTGGCTTTCTCCTATTCGGGTAATACCCGGGAGACCCTTACGGCCATGGAAAAAGCTCGCAGTCAGGGGGCCCGGGTGTGGAGTATTTCCTCGGGGGGAATTATGGAGAAAAACCCGGGAGAAAGGCACCTGAAAATTCCCGGAGGTCTTCCGCCCCGGGGAGCCCTGGGCTACATGCTGGCCCCCATTTTAGCAATCTTCAACCAGGAAAGATTTCTCTTGACTCCCCGCGAGGAGAGGGAAGAGGTTCAAAAAGAACTGGAGAAGATAAGGGGAGAAAATGGAGGAGCGGAAGGAGCTGCAGGCCCTGCGGGTCTCCTGGCAGAGAAGCTTAAAGGTCGCATCCCCCTGATTCTGGGGGGGGATAAATGGGGAGGAGTTGCCGCCCGCCGCTGGAAATGTCAGTTCAATGAAAACAGTAAAACTCCCTCCTTCGCCGGTTCATACCCGGAAATTAACCACAATGAAATGGCCGGCTGGGAAGTACCGCCGGACATTAAGGGCATTTTTTGCATTATTCAGCTCCAGGATAACCTGCTTCCCGCTCCCATCAAAAAGAGAATGGAAATAACCGGGGAATTTTTCCAGGAGCGGGGGATTCCGGTTCATGTAATTCCCGGGCAGGCCCATTCCCTCCTGGCCCGATTATTATCCTTTATTTATTTCGGAGATTATGTCAGCTATTATCTGGCCCGTCTTTATGAGGTTGATCCCCAGCCGGTCCGGGTCATCGAAGATTTTAAAAAAAAGCTGGAAACCAATTGATTGACAGAACTGCTGCTCAAGGGCTATAATAAAAACGGCCGATCGAAATCGGCTGACCTCCTGTGAAAGGGGATAATCCTCTGGAGGTGATTTTTTGTCAACAAAAACATTAACCCGGGGAGGACTGCTCCTGGCCCTGGCTGTTATTCTACCCCAGGTTCTGCACCTGACGGGAGGCCCTCAGCTGGGAAGCATCGTCCTGCCCATGCATTTCCCGGTATATATTGCCGGTTTTTTACTGGGCCCTGCCCTGGGAGGTATTATTGGGTTTCTGGCACCTTTGATCAGCCATATGATTACCGGGATGCCCCCGGTAAGCCCTCCGGTCCTATTTTTGATGCTGGTAGAGCTGCCCCTGTTTGGCCTACTGGCCGGGTACCTGTACCGCCAGAGGGGCTGGAAGATCATTCCCGCCCTGCTGCTGGCCATGGTCGGGGGCCGGGTGGGGATGGCCCTGATTTCTCCCCTGATTTTCTATGTGCAGGATTTTCCCGTTGCACCGCTGGTGTATGTGCAGGGGGCTCTGATAACCGGGCTGCCCGGGATTTTCCTGCAGATTCTGATTATTCCGATCCTCTTCAAAACCCGGTTTATGGAGGTTGTGGCCCATGAATCCCCAGCAAAATGAAGTCCGGCGCCTGCTGGAAAAAGAGGGAGCCAGCCTGGTGCTGCAAAAAGAAGGAAAGCCGCCCCGCATTGATTATCAATCCGGCCTGCTGCCCCTGTGGCAGGCCTATCAGGAGGAAGACTGGGCCGGAGGGGCCCTGGCCGACCGGGTAATTGGTCGGGGAGCAGCTTTCCTGGTGGTGGCCATGGAACTGAATTCCGTTTATTCCCTGCTGATGAGCAGTGGGGCCCGAGAGGTTTTAGTTAAAGCCAATATTGACCATGGCTGGGGCCGCATGGTTAACCGCATAAAGGACCGCAGCGGTAAAGGCATCTGTCCCATGGAGGCCCTCCTGGAAGGGATTGAAGACCCTGAAAAAGCAGTGGAAAAACTGCAGGAGTTTTTTGCGGGAAAAATCTCCGGCTGAAGCCGGGGGTTTTCCCCTTTATTTATATGGCAAAAAAATACTTTGTATTACGGCAGGACAGGCAGTTTCTGTGGCGAATTGTAACTTAAATGGGAAAAAGGGGGGACTCCTTTTGAAAAGGGTTGTTCTTATTCTGGTACTTATTCTCCTGCTGGGCAGCGGCAGTGCCGCAGCTTTTAATACTGCCAGTATTCAGCCCGGCTATAATGCGCTTCTGTACAATGTAATGGTCGGGACCATAACCGGAGATTTTGGTCTCATGGCTCTCCGGATTGGAGTTGATATTGGTCTGACTCCGGTAGTAGGGATGGAAGGAACTATCTCCTATAGAGGAGAAAATATGCGGAATCTGGTTGACCTGGCTACCAAGTTCCAGATTTGGGAGCATCAGGGGACTGATGTGGCCCTGCGAGTGGGCTTTCACGGAGTTCCTCTAAGTGACTGGCGGCTGAGCCTGGGAATGCTGCTGGATCATGAGGTGCTCTCCTTTTTTACCGCCCGGGCTGGAGCCAGCCTGTCCTTTGGGGAAGGGCAACTGGGCTGGAAATATATCAGCTATTATCTGGGTGGGGATTTTTCTATTACCGCGGGGACTTCTGTTCAGCTGGGAATTTTTAAAAATATAAGGGATAACAATCCGGGCAGTATTATGCTGGGTTTGCAGACCAGGCTGTAGCCAACTATCCCCGGACCGGAGGAGTGAAGGAATGAGTCCCAGGAAGAAAAAGAAGGAGGGGGAAAGCCTGACCCGGGACTGGGGAATTTTAGAATACGGGCTTTTCCTGATTTTTAACCTGTTGCTGGTATATATTCTGTCGCTGATAATCAGGGGTGAGCTGGACTGGCCCCTGTTCTAGAGCGGGAGGTGGATTGTTGATAATGAGGAGAGTCGGGTCTTTAATCATAATTTTCCTCATACTTTTCTCTGGTTTTCCCCAGGCCGGGGAAAATCGAGTGGAGGAAATAACCCTGCTGCCCATTGAGGGTGATTATTATCTTCCACTGCGGCCGGCAGCTGAATTCCTGGGTCTATCCCTGCGCTGGGAACCGGTCTCCCGGGAGGCTTTCTTGGAAGGCAGGAGAGTTCCGGGTCAGTTATTTGCGGGGGTATTTCATATTTCCCTGGTGGACCTGGCGGTAGCAGCAGGAGGCGAGCTGCAGTGGTCGGCTGACGATAAGAGGGGTTTTCTCCATGTTGAGGATAGAAGCCTGAAACTGGAAGCTCCCCAGCGGCCCCGGTCTGAAAATCCACCACGGGTGTTTCTTACCTTTGATGATGGCCCCACGGAGGGGACTTCCTATATTCTTAAAGTTCTGGATAACCTTGATGTTTCAGCAACATTTTTCCTGGTGGGGGAACAGATATTAAAAAATCCGGAGATAGCCCGGGAAGTGGTGCATAATGGACATGCAGTAGGCAATCATTCCTTTACCCACCCCCTTTTGCCGGAACTATCTGAAGAAGCCATGTACCAGGAAATTTTCCTGACCCAGAAGGTCTTTCGGAAAATTATCGGGGTGGAACCGGTTTTATTTCGGCCTCCTTACGGGGGCTGGAGTGCGGAGCTACAGGGAATTTATGAAGAAATGGGGCTGCAGCTGGCCTGGTGGAGTATTAATCCCGGTGATTATAATGCTCCGGGGACCGGGGTTATGGTTGATCAGATTCTAACCGAACTGGAACCGGGGGCCGTTATTTTGCTCCATTGTAAGATGACTACCGCCCTGGCTCTGCCTTCGATTATTAATGCAATCTGGGAAAAAGGTTATGATTTCGACAAACTTATGGGAAATTGAGTTTTGACCTTACTTTAGCTTTGTGATATACTTAGTCTATGAAAATAAGAGGTGGGGGAATGTCTATGAGGGGAAGCTTTGCCGGGCTACCAGAAGATCAGTTGATTTTGCTGGCTCAGCAAGGGGATGGCGAGGCGATGGAGTACCTGCTGAAAAAGCACATTGACATCGTTTACTCCAAGGCTAAAGTTTTTTACATCAAGGGACTGGACAAGGATGATGTTGTTCAGGAAGGCCTGGTGGGACTTTACAAGGCAATTCGCGATTTTCAGTTTGATCGGGAAGCTTCTTTCAGAGGATTTGCCCATATCTGTGTTTATCGGCACCTGATTTCTGCTGTTAAAACTGCCAACCGCCAGAAACATATTCCTCTCAATACTTTTACCTCCATTGATAAACAGCTAAAATACGGGCGAGAAGAAAACAGCGGAAGAACTCTGCAGGAGGTAATTGCCGACGAAAGGATTGACCCGGAAAACGAAATTATTAATCAGGAATTGATCAAGGAAGTTTCCACCACCCTGCGGGAGATGCTGACTCCCCTGGAATGGAAAGTATTTGTTTCCTACCTGGACAACAAGACCTATCAGGAGATTTCCCGGGAGCTGAACAGCAGCATAAAAACAGTAGATAATGCTCTGCAGCGATCCCGGCGAAAGATCAATCAGATCAGGTACAAGCTAAGTGGTGATGATGTACGGCAGTTAATGCAGTGGTGATTAAATGTTAGGCCTGTTATTTCCCAGGGAAAAAAAATGCCTTTATTGTGAACGGACTTTTTCTACTTATGAAGTTATACCTTTTTGCCCCTCCTGTGTGAGGGGCTTATATTTTACGGGAACCGGCCCGGGAATAATTGAGAATAGGGGGATTATTGGAGAAATCATCCAGGAGGCTGAAAGGGGAAGGGAAGAATTAATTGACCCCCTGGCCTGGCTGCTTTTTTTGGATTTTCGGGTGCGGGGTTTAAAAGGAAGCAGTATTACTGCAGCCAGCACCCATCCCCTGGATCCCCTGCTGACAGGCCGGCTCTCTACTCTTTTGCGGATTCCCGAAAAGGAAAATTTTCCCGGGGCCCTGATCGCTGGCCTCTACTGGGATGAGCAGCTTCGGGAAAATTATCCGCCGGGGCGAATCCTGATTTTAATCGAAAATAAATTTGACAGAGAGGGACCGGTATGGTATAGTAAATCTTGATAAGTTTCCCGCTTATCGGAAACAATATTTAGGAGGAATGTAATAAAATGCTTTATCGAGGACAGGTAAAATGGTTTAATGCGGAGAAGGGTTTTGGCTTTATCGAGCGGGAGGACGGAGACGACGTCTTTGTTCATTTCTCCGCAATCCAGGAAGAAGGATTTAAATCTCTTGATGATGGCCAGGAAGTAGAGTTCGAAATTGTAGAGGGAGACAGAGGCCCACAAGCCGCTAACGTAACCAAAGTATAAAGAGGCCCATAAACCTCGCTTGCAAAAGCGGGGTTTTTAATTTTAATGGGGTTTTTCCAGAGGCAGGATTTAAAGGGTAAAATGTTGAATCAATATAAAAGAGCAATGAAGGGAGATGGTGGGATGAAAATTTCTACCCGCGGCAAGAACATTGAATTAACCGGTGCCTTAAAGGATTATGTGGAGGAGAAAGTGGGGCGAATTGGCAAGTATTTTGAAAATGCTTCTATTGATGCCCAGGTCTCCTTAGGGGTGGAAAAGGAACGCCATCAGGTTGAAGTTACTGCTTTTGTTGATGGTTTGATCTTACGGGGTGAAGAAGAAACAGGAGATATGTACGCCTCCATTGATGGAGTGGTAGAGAAAATTGAGCGGCAGATCCGCAAGTATAAGACCAGAATAAACCGCAACCTCAGGGATCGGGAAGAATTTCCCATCTCCTTTGAGGGGCAGAGTAATGAAGAAGACGAAATTGAAAACAGGGTTGTAAAGGTCAAGCGTTTTGCCGTTAAACCTATGGGCGTGGAGGAAGCGGTAATGCAGATGAATCTGCTGGGCCACGACTTCTTCGTCTTTACCAATGCTGAGACTGATGAATTCAATGTAGTTTACCGGAGGAAAGATGGCAACTATGGTTTGATTGACCCTTACGCCTGATTTTTGACTTAGAGGGCAGGGCTGTGATATAATAATAAAGCTTCTCAACTTCTGGCGAAGTATAGTAAAGTTCACCTTTACCCATATTTCGCTATTTTTTTCGGAGGTGAAAATATGGCCCAGCCTGATAATAAGCAAAGCAAAGCCCTGGAACGGAGTAATGTGCTGAAGGAGAGAATAGAAAAATACCTGGAAGCGCGTTCCAGTATTCCCACCGGTCGGGAGAGAAGCCAGGCAATTAAGGAACAGAAGGAGATAATACTTAACATATTTGGTGCCGGAGAGGAAGACTGGAATAATTGGGAGTGGCAGGTGAAAAACAGGATCAGCGATCCTGAGACCCTGGCCCGGGTCCTGAACATTGATTCTCAGGCCCATGGCAAAATAGAGGAAATCGGTGAAAAGTATCGCTGGAGCATCTCCCCCTATTATCTGAGCCTTATTGATCCCGGAGAAAAGTGGGACCCGATAAAACTGCAGGCAGTACCCTGCGCCATGGAGCTTGTTGGTGATGGAACTCCTGACCCCATGGGGGAGGAATTTACTTCCCCGGTTCCGGCCATTACCCGCCGTTATCCCGACCGCCTGATAATCAAGGTTACCAATCAGTGCGGCATGTACTGCCGGCATTGTCAGCGCCGCCGGAGTATCGGGGAAGTGGATCGCCCCACCCCCGTGGAAGAAATGGAAAAGGCAATTGCCTATGTTCGGGATAATCCCGAGATCAGGGATGTTCTCCTGACCGGGGGCGATGCCTTTATGCTCAGCAATGAACGTATTGACTGGATTTTGAAGGAATTAAGATCTATTGAACACCTGGAACTGATCCGCCTGGGTTCCCGGACCCTGGTTACCCTGCCCCAGCGGGTGGATAAGGAGCTGGCAGAAATCCTGGCCCGCTACCATCCCATTTTTGTCAATACCCAGTTCAATCATCCCCGGGAGGTCACGGAAGAATCGGCCCGGGCCTGCGCTATTCTGGCGGATGCCGGGGTGCCCCTGGGTAATCAGATGGTTTTACTGCGGGGAATAAATGATGACCCCGATGTGGTGAAAAGACTCAACCATGAATTGCTGCGGATCCGGGTCTCTCCCTATTATATTTTCCACGCCAAGGGAGTACAGGGGACCACCCATTTCCGGACCAGGGTAGAAAAAGGGATGGAGATCATGGAAAGCCTCCGGGGTTTTACCTCGGGACTGGCCATTCCCACCTTTATAATCAATGCCCCCTACGGATACGGCAAGACCCCGGTTTTACCTGAATACGTGGTTTCCTGGGCTGATGATCATATTCTCCTGCGGACGTGGGAGGGCCGGGTTATGAAGTACCCCAACAAGCTGGATCCCTGGAATGATGAAGAAATTTTCTAAAAGAGGAGGCCTGCGGGCCTTCTTTTTTGCTGTTTGTTGGCGTGTTGTCAAGCCCCATAATCAGTGATATAATAATTTTGCAGTACAGCCCAACGGCCCATTTTTCGGGGAGGAATTTCAATGAAAGGTTTGTTAAAAAAGCTATTTAAAGATCCTAATGAGAAAGAACTGCAGCGGTTATGGCCCATTGTGGAACAGGTCAATAGCCTGGAAGAAGATATGCAGGCCCTTTCTGATCAGGAGTTACGGGGGAAAACAGACGAATTTCGGGACCGGCTTTCCCGGGGGGAAAGTCTGGATGATATTTTGCCCGAGGCTTTTGCAGTAGTTCGGGAAGCAGCGCAACGTTCTACCGAAGAACGTTTTCGCCATTTTGATGTTCAGATTTTGGGTGGGATTGTTCTCCATCAGGGAAAAATTGCCGAGATGAAAACCGGTGAGGGAAAAACCCTGGTGGCTACACTACCCGCCTATCTCAACGCCCTGACCGGGAAAAGTGCCCATATTATTACCGTTAACGAATACCTGGCCAGCCGGGATGCGGAATGGATGGGCAGTATATATAAGTTTCTGGGCCTGACCGTGGGTTTGACCCTGCACGGCATGGATAATCAACAGAAAAAAGAGGCCTACAGCTGCGATATTGTTTTTGGAACCAATAATGAGTTTGGATTTGATTATCTGCGGGACAATATGGCCTTAAGCCCCGAGCAGGTGGTGCAGGAGGAGAAGAACTTTGCCATCCTGGACGAGGTGGACAGCATTCTCATTGATGAGGCCCGGACTCCACTGATTATCTCCGGGCCCAGTGAAGAATCCCCGGCCATTTATTATCAATTTGCCCGGGTGGTGCCCCAGCTGCAAAAAGAAGAACACTATGTTGTTGATGAAAAGGCCAATTCAGTAACCCTGACTGAAGAAGGGGTGGCCCGGGTTGAAAAGCTCCTGAATTTAGAGAATCTTTATGATGATCAGAATGTGCGCCTGACCCATCACCTCAACCAGGCCCTCAAGGCCCATGCCTTAATGCACCGGGACCGGGATTACGTGGTTAAGGATAATCAGGTAATGATTGTGGACGAGTTTACCGGCAGAATCATGGAGGGCCGCCGCTATAGTGATGGGCTGCATCAGGCTATAGAAGCCAAAGAAGGGGTGAAAATTGAGCGGGAAAGCCAGACCCTGGCCTCTATCACCTATCAGAATCTGTTTCGGATGTATGAGAAATTATCGGGAATGACCGGAACTGCTGCTACCGAAGAAGAGGAGTTTATCAAGATTTACGGGATGGAAGTGGTAGTTGTTCCTACCAATGAACCCATGATCCGCGACGACCATCCCGATCAAATTTATAAATCTTTACCGGGCAAGAAAAAGGCCATCATCGAGGATATTGTTTCCCGGAATGAAAAGGGGCAGCCTGTTCTGGTGGGGACCATTTCCATTGAATCCAGTGAAGAATTGAGCAGCATGCTGAAGAAAGAGGGAGTGGCTCACGAGGTCCTCAATGCCAAGCATCATGAACGGGAAGCTGATATAATTAAGGATGCCGGACAGAAGGGTTCGGTTACCATTGCCACCAACATGGCCGGCCGGGGAACCGATATTGTCCTGGGGGAAGGAGTTACTGACCTGGGAGGGCTTCATATACTTGGTAGCGAGCGCCATGAGAGCCGCAGGATTGATAATCAGCTGCGGGGTCGTTCGGGCCGTCAGGGTGACCCCGGTTCTTCTCAGTTTTTCATCTCCCTGGAGGACGATTTAATGCGTCTTTTCGGCTCAGAACGGGTTTTTTCCGTTATGGACAGGCTGGGAATGGGTGAGGATACCCCGGTCGAACACCCCATGATTAATCGAGGTATTGAAAACGCCCAGAAGAAAGTGGAATCCCGCAACTTTGAAATCCGCAAGTATGTCCTGGAATATGATGATGTTCTGAATAAACAGCGGAAAATAATCTATGATCAGCGGTGGGAAGTTCTCCATTCTGATTCGGTGCGGGAGCGGATAATGGGCATGATGGAACAGGTAATTGAAGAGCACCTGGATCTTTATCTGCCCCGGGGTGTCCATCCAGAAGAATGGGATTTAAAGGGCCTGCTTGGTGCAGCTGAACGGGTTTACCTGGGAGGAGGACTATTGTCCCGGGAAGATTTAGAGGGTCTGGAGCAAAAACAGATCAGAGAATTACTGCTGCAAAAAGGCCAGGAAATATACCAGAAGAGGGAGAAGGAATGGGGCCCGGAAATTATGCGGCGGCGGGAAAAATTACTGGCCCTGCAGATTATTGACCGCAAGTGGATGGATCACCTGGATGCCATGGATGATCTGCGCCAGGGAATAAGCCTGCGGGCTTACGGGCAGAAAAATCCCCTGGTGGAATACAAATTTGAATCTTTTGATCTCTTCAATAATATGACGGCCAGTATCAGAGAAGATCTGGTGCGGGTGCTGTGCAAATTTGCTCCCCGTCCTGAAGCCATTGCCCTCAAAGAAAGGCAGATGGAGATGGCTTCTCCTCGAGAACCCCGCCTGAACCGTACTTTAAGGGCAGCGCAGGCCGGGCAGGGTTCAGCAGAAGAAGAGCGGGGGCCCAAAAAGCCGGTGACTAAAGAAAGACAGGTGGGGCGCAATGATCCCTGCCCCTGCGGCAGTGGACAAAAATACAAGAAATGCTGTGGGAAATAAACAGGAGGTGTTTTGGAGATGCTGGGCGAACTGCAGAAAACCTTTAATGAACAGAGCAAATCTCTCCAGGATTTGAGGGGATCTCTTTGACGTAGCTGGCCTGAAAAATAGAAAAGGGCAGCTGGAAAAAGAGATGACCGAAGAAGGTTTCTGGGAGAATGATCAGGAGCGGGTGCAGAGAGTTAATCAGGAATTGACCCGGATCAAGGAGAAACTGGCCCGGGTGGAGGAAATTGAAGATAACCTGGAAGAACAGGAATTGATCTGGGAGCTGTACGAGGAAGAAGGAGACAGGAACCTGCTAAAACAGGCGGAAAAGCTGCAGAAAAAAGCTGAAAAATTAATTACTCGTCTCCGAATGGAGACCCTCTTTTCCGGGGAACATGATGGGGGTAATGCCATTCTGGCCCTGCATCCCGGAGCCGGGGGAACTGAATCCCAGGACTGGGCGGAAATGCTGCTGCGCATGTACTACCGTTTTTGTGAGCAACAGGGCTGGGAAGTAGAAACTCTGGATCTGAATCCGGGGGAAGAAGCAGGAATAAAAAGTGCCACTCTCCTGGTCCAGGGGGACTACGCTTACGGAAATCTAAAGGGGGAACAGGGAGTGCACCGCCTGGTGAGAATATCTCCGTTTGATTCTTCTGGCCGACGCCATACCTCCTTTGCCTCAGTAGAAGTACTGCCCGATATAGGGGAAGAGGTAGAAATAGAGATAGATTCCGCTGATCTCCGTATTGAAACCTACCGGGCCAGCGGAGCAGGGGGGCAGCATGTAAATAAGACTGATTCTGCTGTTCGGATTACCCATGAACCCACCGGGATAGTGGTGCAGTGCCAGAATGAACGATCCCAGCACAAAAACAAAGCCACCGCCCTGCGTATTCTCAAATCCCGCCTGAAAGAACAGGAAGAAAAGGAACAACAGAAAAAAATGGACGAACTGCGGGGCGATCAAAAAGAAATTGCCTGGGGCAGCCAGATCAGGTCCTATGTTTTTCACCCCTATTCCCTGGTAAAAGATTTAAGGACCGGGCAGCAGGTGGGGAATATTCAGGGAGTTATGGACGGAGA
>PWFS01000046.1 GCA_003554145.1 Halobacteroidaceae bacterium
CCCGGTTATTCCCAATATTTGAGTTCAAAGGAAGGTATTGCTCCTGCTCCTTCTTCTCCAATTACCCCCAGGAACTCAATCTCCGGAATATGTTCATTTTCATACTTAATCCAGGTGGCTCCGCCGTCTTCTGAAACCAGGGTTGTTCCCCAATCTTTCACAGTGGGATACTGGCTGGTAGCCAGAATTAATTCCCCAGAAGATACAACACTGGAGAAATGGCGCCTGATTCCGGTGGTAATATTGTCAGGATCATCTTCAATATCATTATACCGGTCGACTTCATTCCAGTCATTACCATCAGAGGAAATTAAAACTGTATCATAATCTCCTACAGCAACAAATTTTTCTCCGGTCCAGGTAATTGCCTGGAAGGCATCCCCATCCTTAAATCCAGACAGATTTATTCTGGTCCAGTTTTTCCCATCATTGGATTTGTACATTACCCCATCATCATTCCAACCTTCCTCTCCCACGGCAATGAAAAGCCCGTTCCCGAAAGCTACGTCTTTAAAGTCATAATTTAAATTTATTCTCCCATCTTCTCCATTGTTAAAATCGTAATAGTAGATACTATTGCCTTCATCGACCATAACCAGTGTATTGGTATTTTGGCCATATGCTGATTCCATTCTCCTGGTTTTATTGCCGGCATGGGTATTAGCAATTAACTCCCATTCATCGCTGGAGTAAGGCCTTTGAAAAATTCTTCCATTATGGTTGATAGCAAAGAAGGAACCTTTTTCTTCAATCCAGATTATGTTTTTCAGGTGATTGGATCCTCCACCGGACAGGGTTTCCCCAACCCATTCCTCCATATCATAAGTGGCAAATAAATTAGGGTTATTAGCTTTCCGCTCCCCAACCAGAACCAACTCCTCACCATTCCAGGCCACACTTTCAAAATCGGCTTTACGATCTATGGTCTCATCTTCATCCGGATATTTCTTGTTCCAGGTAGAGCCATCAAAAATATATATTTCATTTTTACTGCAGACCCCAACAAAGGGCCCGTCCCCACCTCCGCCCCCGGATTTTTCCAGGATTAAACGCACCTCTTCTTGGACATTTACTCCTGGCAGGAATGCAGTAGCAGAAACCTTTATTTTATCGTCCTCTGACTTAAGGTTAATTTTAATTGTTGTATTCCCACAGGGCTCTTCCACCAGCTCAAAACCTTCGTTTAAACATCCCTGAAAGACTGTTTCCTCCAGGACCTTATTACCCTCTAAATATCCTTCCTGTTTTAACCAATGATACCCAACCTCGGCTCCAGACCGGGCATAATAATAAGCCTGGACCCGGCTATCGTGCTGATAGGATTGACTGACTTCAAAGTTCATAACGAATATGTACGCCCCACCCAGAATTGTGAGCAGCAAAATTAACAGCAGAACTGTTATAAGGGTATATCCATTATTATTCAATTCCAGCATAACACCGCCCCTTTGCTACCTGATATTAAGTTTTTTACGCAAGAACTTGGAAGCCAGACCCTTTCTTCCCGAAAAAAATGGGTTCAATGACCGAAAAACCCTCCTAATATATATTATACGGGGAATTTGCTCTTTTAGACAAAATGCCACCAAAAAAATGGAAAAAATGTACCCTTACCATTTAAACGCAAAGGACTATTAAAAAATCAAAAAAAACCCTCTCCTTCTTTTTCAGAAAGAAAAGGGTCAAAAAGAATGAGTATACTTTCAATTTATTCCCAGAAATCAATTATGAACCCACTGCTTCCGAAGGTTCCCTCTCCGGAATACCATTCTTCAGGAAAAATTCCAGCGGGGGCCGTGGATATATCAGGTTTTTCGTATGTTATTTCTCCACTTCCATCGATATCTGCACTGCTGGCTATAACCGAGCCCCTGATCCGACCGCTGCCCCCAACTTTAACATGGGCCTCAGGGGCATAGAGAATTTTGGGGTTTATATCGGCAGCACCGGTAATAGAAATATCTCTGTTTCCATTGCTGATAATATGTCCCTCCAGATTATTGCTGCCTGCCAGAGAAAGGCCCGCTCTTTCCAGATGCAGAGAACCTACTATTCTGGTGGCTCCAGCAATGGAAAGGTTAGAATCACCACTGTAGAAGATTTCAACCTGTTGAAAATCTCCCCCTGAATTGAACTGGCTACTACCTCCAACAACAAAGTTTTCTTCAATATATAGGACAAGCCTGCTATTCGGGGCTGAATTTATTAATTCAATATGACCCTGGGAACTATTTAAATTCCGCACCCGGATTACCCGGTCACCTCCCTGAAGATCAATAGTCAGTGTCCTATTGGCAGTAACTTCAATTGAATCATAATGACCATCCTGGGATATTTCGTAATACTCCCCTGCTACCCAGGGGGTGCCGAAATCATCTCTAGAGGGTAAATCTGTGGGAAACTCTGGAAAAAGAGGGTCCGGAAAAAATACTCCTTCCGGGGGTAAAGTGGTTTCCATTTTAAAATCAGCACTTAAATAGTCCTCAATATTTCGGTTGCCTGCAATAGAAAACACCCCTTCCGGATCAGCTCCGGGACGGGTTGAAATATTTCCATTAATGGTTGTTGCCCACCCCAGCTGGACAGCCCCTGAAGATATCGAGTTTAACCCTACCGGACCATCGATCCTGGCGCTACCACCAACCTCCAGGGCAGGTAAAGATTCAATTCCGGGAGTTACAGCAAAAATTGCGTTATCAAATGGTCCCACACTGCCGCCATCGAGTTTTAAAATAAGGCGGACTTCTTCCTCGATATTGCTTCCGGGAAACCTTCCCCGGGATTTGATTTCCAGTCGTTGATCAATTCTTTCAAGTTTAATTTCTATCTTTTCCTTTTGATTAAAGCTGCTCACTTTTTCAAATTTCTTATGGGGATCTCCCTGGAACAAAATTGGTCCACCATTGAATTCTTTGCTGCCATCCAGAATTCCCTCGTTTTTAAGCCAGGCCAGGCCGGCTTCTGCTCCTGAGCGGGCATAATAATAGGCCTGAACCCGATTTTCATGCTGAAAGGACTGTCGGACTTCAAAGTTCATTGCCAGAATATATGCTCCTCCCAGTACAGTCAGCAATAACACAACCAGAAGTACAGTTATCAGGGTATAACCACGCTCATCTTTAGCAACCATCGCTTCTCTACTCCCTTCCCTAGAGCA
>PWFS01000178.1 GCA_003554145.1 Halobacteroidaceae bacterium
GATCAATGGGAGTTCCGATAAGGACAGCTTCAGCATCGGCCCGGGCAATAGTCTCTTCCAGTTCATCCATCTGTTTACGCCCATATCCCATGGCGGGCAGAATGTCAGACAGGTGATTATAGCTGGCAAAGGTATCAACCAGGGAACCAACCGCAAAGGGGCGGGGATCAATCAACTCTTTGGCTCCATATTTGCGAGCCGCAATGGCTCCGGCCCCATATGCCATGTTTCCATGGGTCAAAGTGGGTCCATCTTCAACTACCAGAATCCTTTTGCCGGTCAACTCCTGGGCATTCTCTACAAAAATGGGAGAAGCCGCTTCGACTACAGTTGCTTCGGGATTAGCCTGGCGTACATTGAGCCGCACCTGCTCGACTTTTTCCGGGTAGCTGGTTTCAATCTTATTAATAATAACCACGTCGGCCATGCGCAAATTGGTTTCTCCGGGATGATAGGCCAGTTCATCTCCAGGCCGGTGGGGATCAACCAGCGTCACATGAAGATCCGGGCGAAAGAAGGGCAGATCATTATTACCCCCGTCCCAGAGGATCACATCTGCTTCTTTCTGGGCTTCTTTTAAAATCTCTTCATAATCAACTCCGGCAAAAACCACGAAATCATTATCAATATGGGGTTCATATTCTTCCCGCTCTTCAATGGTACACTCATGCTTATCCAGGTCCTCGTAAGTGGCAAACCGCTGGCAGGTCTGACGAGCCAGGTCACCATAGGGCATGGGGTGCCGGATTATTACGACCTTTTTGCCTGCTTCCTGCATGATCCGAGCCACCCGGCGGGTAGTCTGACTTTTGCCTACTCCCGTCCTAACCGCACATACTGCCACCACCGGCACACTGGCCTGCAGCATGGTGGTCTCCGGTCCCATCAAACGGAAATCTGCGCCGGCGGCCATCACCACCGAGCCCTTGTTCATTACCTCCTGATGGGAAATATCACTGTAAGCAAAGATCACCTGATCAATTTCTTCATCTTTGATCAGTCGAATCAGTTCTGATTCATCATAAATGGGAATTCCATCAGGATAAAGTGGGCCGGCCAGGGCCCCGGGATATTTACGCCCGTGAATATCCGGAATCTGAGTTGCGGTAAAGGCCACAACCTCATAATCTTCATTATCGCGGAAATAAGTGTTGAAATTATGAAAATCCCTTCCCGCGGCGCCCATAATTAAAACTTTTTGTTTCATACAAGTCCCTCCTCAATTGGTTATATTAATGAACTGCCCGCAACGGGGGCAGGTGTTTCCAGCGCTTAATTGAATATCCACTGCAAAATCTCGTTTAATTACCGGGTAATCACATTGGGGACAGTAGGTATGGCGGTAGCGAGCATCAGTTATATTCCCCAGGTAAACATAGGGCAGTTTTTCCCGGGCCATTTCATAGAGATCAACCAGGTGCTCCAGGGTGGGAGGTGGATTCTGCATGCGATAAGCAGGAAAGTAACGGGAAAGATGTAAAGGAGTCTCCCGACCCAGTTCATCTTTTATCCAGTCGACCAGGCGCCCAATTTCAGCTATATTTTCATTAATCCCGGGGATAATCAGGGTAGTTATTTCCACATGGCAGTGCCTTTTAAAAAGCAGGGTATTCTGCAGGACTCGGTTAAGATCACCGCTGCAAAATCGGTGATAGGTTCCAGTTGAAAAAGTTTTTATATCAATATTAACTGCATCAATATAGGGCAATAATTCCTGCAGGGGTTCTGGATTAAGATAGGCATTGGTAACCAGTACTGTTTTTAGCCCTTTTTCCCGAAGAAGGGGCAGAACCTCCCGGATAAATTCATACCACATCAGGGGTTCAGCATAGGTAAAGGCCAGACCAGTATTGTCCGGCTTCTGAGCCCTGGAAATCAAATCCCAGGGAGAAATATCCTGGGTAGGGGCTTTTCCCCGGGCCAGTTGCCAGTTCTGGCAGAAATCACAGCCGAAATTGCAGCCAATTGTGCCTGCAGATAGGATAGAAGAGCCGGGGAAGAAATGATAAAGGGGTTTTTTTTCAATGGGATCCAGCGCAAGGGCAGCAATTTTCCCGTAATTAAGCGCTATCAGGCGCCCTCCGATATTTTTCCGAACTCCGCATTTTCCTCCTGCCCCTGCATCCAGAGTACAGAAGTGAGGGCACAGGGTGCAGCGAAAACCATTTTCTTCCTCTACATAAAAGGCTGCTTCCTGCAAGGATTTTTCCTCCCAACGTTATAATATTCCCCTTCCTTTTTAAACTTCCTGCCTGAAAAACAAATTTTATTCATTCCTGCATAAATCTTTCTACCCTAAACCGGTAAATCTCCAGGTCTGCGGTTTCATCCAGACCTGCTTTTTGTCGGGCAATGGCTAACTGTTCCTCAGCGGAATCAATGCCAGGTAAATCGGGCAATAAGACTCCCTTCTGGGCTCCTCTTTTGACAATTACCCCATATTGATCTGGATCCAGTTGATCCAGGCTGCTGACCTGCTCAGGGGGGTGAATAATGTCAACTGAAAACACCAGGTCTGCCATCTCTTCATTTTTAACCGGGGTAAAACGGGGATCGTGAAAAGCAGATTGGACTGCATTCCGTATTATTTCCCCGGCCAGGTTTTTCTGGGTGGGTTCCAGGGTGCCAATACATCCCCTTAAATTGCCTTTACGATCCTTGATGGAAACAAAGGCCCCGGCTTTTTTCTCCAGAAATTCCGAAAGCTGTGGTGGGGGCTCCATAATTTCACCTTTTTCCAGGTAGTTTTGCACTGCTTGCCGGGCCAGATCAGGAGGGGAAACTGAGCCCGGGGCAAAAAGAGCTACCCCGTAACCAACCCCAAAAGGTCCTTCATAAGAAAGAACTGCACTGGAAAAATCCTGTTCAGATAGGATTCCAGCCAGAATCAACAGGGGGCGGAGAGCACATTCCCCGGCCTTATTTATTAAATCTTTATCCAGATCTTTTAACCTCTCCAGTTGTCCCTCTTCAATAATTTTCATGACCTGTTCATCAAATTCCTGTCCGCGGGGACTGTAGCCCGCGGGAGCGGTGGGAAGCAAGCGATGGGATAAATCGCCACTGGCAATCACCCCTATTCGCCTGGAAGAAGCTGCCATTACCTTCTGGAGGATCTGCCCGGCCTCAAATAGCTGTTCATAGGGAAGCAGGC
>PWFS01000127.1 GCA_003554145.1 Halobacteroidaceae bacterium
CTTGTAGCGTGCTCTGGGGTACCTTCAAAACTACCAACACCTCCAGCAACCCCCACGCTAAGCCCAACACCGCCCGACTTAGCGGACTCAGACAATCTTTCTTGCCACGTCCAATCTTTGTCTAACTGCATCCCTGTCCTGGTTGCGAAAGTGCCACCAAGAGATGCGCCGGCTTTAGCTATATAGGGAAGTTTATTCCATAGGTTTTCCATTCCAGCATAAGACCCACCAGGCCCCAAAACTGCCCCCAACATTTTTTTTGCAACATGAAATTCTAAAAGAACTCTTGGTAATTCTGGACCCCATTGGTTGAGAAATGACCTAAGCATATGATCATCTTCGTGAATTATCCGATATCTTGCCTCTTCTCTTATAGAAGTTTCCCCAGGGTATTTCTCTGGGCGAAGCCCCTTTTCACTTAAAAAGTTCATACCACCCGCAAAACCAGCTACTCTTTCTGCATAGTGGAACGCACTAAATGCTGTTTGCCCTAATGCACCTTTATCCGCAAGGGATAGGTATTCTTTTTTTGCATCTCTTACCAATTTTTCCCGATGCACAGCCTTTCTAACCCCTGGAGAGAACCTTCCCATGTCCTCGTACATCTCTGAAATCAAATCATGGAAATCGTCATTTGACATTGACCGTAATTCACTCTGCCTTAACTCATCTACTTCAATACCCAAAAGGTTAGCGACTTGTTCATCAGATCCACCTATGCGATCTGTATCCATTGCCATTTGCGCGGCTAATCTGTCCTGATCTACTTTCATTTGAGAGAGCCTATGCGCCATGCTTCCTTCAGGATAATCTACAGACTTCTCTTCAGTTTCCTCGTCTCCAAAAAGACCACCAACCCATCTTCTTAAAGCAGGTTGTGTGAAGGTGCCTTTTGCTTCTTCTATGGCAAACTCTATTAAAGGGTGAGGTCTTCGAGGGGGTACACTGGTAGGTTCTCCTGGGCCACGAGTAGTTATTTCGTCACGAGCGATTCTCTGTCCAACAGTGTCGTCATCACCCGGTGGCCTTTCAACTTGAAAAGAAAACTCGTTTTCTCGTTTCTCATCTCTTTCAGGCATCATTCATCCCCATATCTCATACCATGTCTGTTCATAAAAGCACGCGCATCTGCTTCATCTTCGATATCCGGCCTGCTAAGGATAGCTCGGAAACCCGCATCGTTTACTCTTACAACTTCACCTTCTTGCCAATAGCTACCTTCAGGCAAATTGTAAGCCCGGCCATACATTTCTGTAGGCACTGATTTTGGGCCAACACCTCCACCGCGTGTGTGGGATAATATGCTGTTGGTGAAATCAACTACCTCTCCCGGGCTCTCTAATTTGGGTTCTGTGCTTTCACCTGATCCTGGGAATAACCCTGACACAAACCCCCCAATTCTTTCCAGTCTGCCGGGCTTTTCTGGTTCATACCCTGCCCCCCTATAGGACATTATTTCATCTATAGACACATCATCTCTCAAGAGTTCGGGATACTCGTTAGGTATTTCAAGCAACAAGCTCTCTACCTGACTTTTCCTGTAGCCGGATTCAAGTAATAGTTCCTCTGTTTTGTCAAGGATTGCAGCCCATTCCCTTGAGTTAAGGGGTTCATTTGGATCAAGCCCATGCTCGGCAGCAAATTGAGGAATAAATTTATTAGAGATTTCCATTGCCTCGTCCATTGCTTGTGCTTGTGCTTTGTAAAGGCTTTGGATACCACGCCTTTGTTTCATTTCTTCTATTTCCCACTTTAGATTCTCTGCAGCAGGCCTTATAGAATCAACGTAAGCCTGGGTTATGTCCCAGTTATCTTCCGCCCAACGCCTGTCTGTTTCCCATTTGTGAATTGTATTCTCTAAACGTGCAAGTTCCATTTTCTTGCTGTTTATGTCTTCCATAGTATGCTCAGGTGGACGAAGCTCCTCTCCCGTATGCCTCTCGAGCATCATCTTGATATTCTCTTCGCCTATCGTATCACCGTGTGTCATCATATTTGCCATAAAAGCCTTTTCTGCATACGGTAAGTTTTCCCAAATATCAGGGTACATCTCTTTATACCTATCTAACCTCTTTTGCCCAAGTAAAACCTCTGATGAAGCTTGGTTTTCTATTTCACTTAATCGTTGCCTTTCGTTGATTTGTTGTATTTTTCCAAACGCTTGTTCAAAATCTTCTATGGCGTCAATGGGTATCTGTTCTTCGAGGATAGAAAAGTCACCGGTCTGCTGTGCTATTTGCCAGCGGAGATCCTCTTCCCTCTGCTGTCTCTGTTGCTGGCGTTGCATCTTCATCTGCTGACCGTGCAAAAGCCCAGTGGTAAGCCCCTGAACGAGCCCCAACGCAGCCTCACCCAGCGGGTCTGTCCTCGGTGGCATTACTATCGGTTGTCGCATTGTGTAACCCCTTATGTTCCAGCGTTTTAATTGTATGACGTCAACTTGCCGTCACTGTGACGTCGGTGTGACGTCCCAGAGGCAGAGGCAGAGGAAGAATAGAGACAGAATAGAATATGCCCCTTTTATCAAAAACCCCAACTGCCTCCTCCTATTCTACCGGCTACCCCACCTATAACGGCTCCCACTGCCGTTCCTATACCTGGGAAAACGTATGTCCCCATAAGTGCTCCTGAAGCCGCACCAGCCGCAGTGCCACCCCAACGTCCTTCAGTTCCCCCACCCCAAACTCGACGACCCATTGCCCCAACTCCATAACCTACAGCGGCAGTACCAATACCTGCTCCTGCTGTTCCGAGAGCTGTGCCAGCACCCCCGCCAGCACCAGCACCCCCGCCCATCAGTTTACTGGCTCCGTACGTGCCAGCGACTTGACCTGCCAAGCCAAGAACTTGACCCATGTAATCCTGCTGTGGCTCCATGAAAGGGGTTCCAGTCTTCGTCGACTCCTGATAGGCGGCTTCTATATCCCTGACCTGTCTCTGGTGTGCACGTTCAAGCTCAACCTCATGTTGTTCGGGTACAGTGGTTCCGGTGAGGCCCCTCTCTACCATATGCTGTTGGAGCTCAGAACGCCCCCGCTCATGCTGACGCTCGGCTTCGCCAATCGCAAGGTCGGCGCGATCCCGCATTGCCCGCTTTACATCGCCGGGTGGGTACAACCATTCTGGATCTTGACTTCCTCCACCGCCAC
>PWFS01000231.1 GCA_003554145.1 Halobacteroidaceae bacterium
CATCATTACTTTGAGAACCTTAGAGGTGGCATTCTATCCCCCACAGCATTTTGGAACACAGCAAATCAGCATACAAGAGAAGCTTTGAATAGGTTCAACATTGTTATCCATAGAGCAGAAGACTTTTACAATTCAAAGAATTCAAATAAAATTCAACCAAGAGCAGTTTGCACGTTTTCAGATAGAGAAAGACATTTCCTCAAGGACGACGATTATAAACATTTTACTATGGCAAGAAAGTTCGGTGAAGTGTATATAAACTACTGCGAGGTTGGCAAACCTATCTACGATGTATATAGAGACAACGATGATATTGTAGGAGAGGACAATATACGTCCTCTCCGATACTATAGTGCAGACTTTTCGCTATACTTCCATGACAAAAATCAAGAAGAAGTAAAAAAGTTTATATCAGGATTAAATTTGTGGTGGGATAGTAATTCAAAATATCTCAAAGAACTAGGGTTTGAAAAAAATGATCCTAAAAACGCAATTGGCCTTATTCCGGTGGCTATGATAGAGCACAGTCACGAAAGTGAACAGGATATAATTGAAAGCATAGCAAACGTGGGTAGAATAAGCCACGTTGAAATACATAACACAAAAGGAGAAATAAATGAGTGATAGAACTTATGGTGCTGAAGAAAAAGCAAAACTGGAGCGTCTTGTAAATGAAGGCGTAACTGTTATGCAAGAGGTTGAAGATCTACAGCAAGGTCTAAAAGAAACAGTAAAGTCAGTGGCAGAAGAATTAGACATCAAACCAAGCCTAATCAACAAAGCTATTAAAGTTGCTAAAAACGGTGACTGGCACAAGCATTATGATGAATTTGAAGACCTTGAAACTATTGTTACAACTGTAGGCAAAGACAAGTAACCTATATGGAATTACTGAATTATCAGTATCAACTGTCAGATTTTATAGGCAACATAGGCGTAGTATTACTTGTAGGAACGTATGCGGGCCTACAGTTTGGAAAACTCGACCCGAAAGGATTTTGGTATTCTTTCAACAATCTTGTAGTTGCTATTCTTTTAGGCATCAATCTCTACTTTAAACCAAACTTATCCAGTATTATCATCGAATTGTTCTGGTTTGGATTAAGTATGTATGGACTGATACGTTGGTATCAATCACGCTCAAGTCGTAGGACGAGCATGTAGAAGGTAGGTTGGCCACAAACAACCACAACAAGGAGAAAAATATGGCTTACATCGATGCGATGTTCGATCGCAACTCGGACGTTATTCGCGTAGTGGAAAGACGCGACGGCAAAAGACAATTTCACGACTATCCAGTCAAATATACATTTTACTATGAAGACCCTCGAGGAAAACATCGTTCGGTTTACGGTGATCCTGTATCACGAATAGTCTGTAAAAGTACCAAAGACTTCCGCAAGGAAATTGCAATTAACAAAAACAAAGGCCTGTTTGAATCAGATGTAAATCCGATCTTTCAGTGTCTATCAGAAAACTATCTCAATCAAGATGCCCCCAAACTGAACATTGCATTTTTTGACATTGAGACAGACTTTGATCCAGAAAGAGGATTCGCTGATCCTGCAGACCCTTTTATGCCTATCACTGCTATCACTGTTCATCTGCAATGGTTGGAGACTCTTATTACCTTTGCCCTTCCTCCCAAGACGATGACTATGGAAGAAGCACAAGCAAGCGTAACAGAGTTTGATAACACATTTTTGTATGAACGTGAAGCAGATATGCTAGAAGCATTTCTAGATGTTATTCAAGATGCTGATGTATTGTCAGGCTGGAACTCGGAAGGTTATGACATTCCTTACACTGTAAATCGCGTGTCAAGAATACTGTCAAAAGACGACACTCGTCGATTCTGTTTATGGAAGCAGTTGCCTAAAAAACGAGAATATGAGAGATACGGCAAAACAGCAGAAACATTTGATTTAGTAGGCAGAATACACCTTGACTCTCTTGAGTTATATAGAAAATACACCTACGAAGAGCGGCATTCTTATCGACTAGATGCTATCGGCGAAATGGAAATCGGTGAAAACAAGACTGTATACGAAGGCACACTGGATCAGTTATACAATCAAGACTTTAGAAAATTTATCGAATACAATAGGCAGGATGTTGCTCTGTTAGACAAGCTCGATAAAAAACTAAGATTCATTGATTTGAGTAACGAACTAGCTCATGCAAACACTGTGCTTATGCAGACCACAATGGGCGCTGTTGCTGTAACAGAGCAGGCGATTATTAACGAAGCTCATCACAGAGGTCTAGTTGTTCCTAATCGTCCCAAGCGAGACGAAGACGATGATACTAGAGCAGCAGGTGCTTATGTAGCATATCCTAAAAAAGGACTACACAAGTGGGTAGGTTCAATGGACTTAAACTCACTATATCCTAGTGTGATTCGTGCTCTAAACATGGCGCCAGAAACTATTGCAGGACAACTACGACAGGATTATACAGAAGACATGATTCGTGAAGAAACTGTTCTTAAAAAGAAATCTTTTGCTGCTGCCTGGGAAAATCACTTTGGATCTCTTGAATATGATGCTGTAATGGAAAGAAGAAAAGATCTTGCAATTACTCTAGATTGGGAAGATGGTAGGCAGGAAGTGCTGTCAGGTGCAGAAGTGTATGACAAAATATACAACTCTCACGCTCCGCTAATGCTGACAGCAAATGGAACTATTCTTACAACAGAGTTTGAAGGTGTTATTCCTGGCTTGCTAAAACGCTGGTATGCCGAAAGAAAGGAACTGCAGGCTAAGAAAAAGAAGGCACAAGAAGCAGGCAACGCAGTAGAAACTGCGTTCTGGGACAAGCGTCAGTTGGTTAAAAAGATCAACCTCAACTCACTTTATGGTGCCATTCTTAATCCTGGTTGTAGATTCTATGACAAGCGCCTTGGACAATCTACTACGCTAACAGGTAGGCAGATTGTAAAACATATGAGTGCTGAGGTTAACAAAGTAATCACAGGTGAGTATGACTATCGCGGAGAATCTATCTTATACAATGATACTGATTCGGTGTATTTCTCTGCATACCCTGTGCTTAAGAACGATATTGAAGCTGGCCGAGTGCCTTGGACCAATGATACGGTAATACATTTGTACGACCAAGTATGTGAACAGGCAAATA
>PWFS01000140.1 GCA_003554145.1 Halobacteroidaceae bacterium
AAAGCAGGTTATACTTAAATCGGGATGCTTCCTGTTTTAACTGACGAGAGATATAGTTAGCAAATAAAAGGGCCAGAACAATTGCGAAAAAAAATAAAAAAAGCGGAGTTTGCAGATGAGCGGTTAGTTCCCGGTGAAAGATGGTGGAGGGAATAAAGGCCCACATTTGACCCTGCAATAGACCCGCTGAACAATTAATCTGGTTGGAAAATAGGGGGACCCCTTTAATTTTTTGCTGCAACTTCTGTGAGGCTCGGTTTTTTTCCCGGGGGAGCTTTATTGAATTACCCAGAAGAGAACAGAAATCTTCGCTGGGGGAAATTGCCACCAGTGTTTTAAGCCCATTGGAATAATAAACAATTATTGGTGAAGAATCTTGACTGCTGGCTTTTTCCACAATTGGCTGTACTACCCCCTGTATATCTTCCAGTTTTTCATTAAAGTCCAGCTCGGGTCCCGTTTCAATAGATTGAATTAAATCCAGGTTTTCCTTCACGTTTAACGAAGCCAGATTAACAGCGTCCTCAATCTTCCTGGTTTTATGGCTGAGGATCCTCTCTTTTTCCAGGTGATATCTTTCAAAACCGAAGAGAGAAATAATAATCAAAAAGAAAACTGCAACAATAATTCCGGCTCGATTTGCCAGACTATAGCGTTTTGGGGACTGATCTGCCATTATACTGGAACCTCCGTTGGCTGGATAAAAAGCAGGACAGGCCTTGAAGGCAGGAAATTTATCAGAAATTCACGATTATCTAATAAATTGAAAAAGTTGTAATATTATAACATTAAAAGAAATATAAGGCAAACAGGGAAAAGTGCTATTAGAAAAGGGTAAATTTCCCTATATGGCGAAATGAAAAAAGCAGGCTTTTTTCTTCCTGAATTTTATAGTACCGGATTAATTCCGGTTCAATAACCATAAAAAGGTAGTTTTGGAGGGGATTACCATGGGGGAGCAGTTAGTGGTTTATGCCGTCATTTTGACTTCTCTGATCTTTTTTGCCTTAAGTATAATGCGATATGAAATAATTGCCCTTTTATCTCTCCTTCTCCTGGTTCTGAGCGGAATAATCCCTGGAACGGAGGCGTTTTATGGATTTGGACATCCTGCGGTTATTACCGTAGCAGGGGTTCTTGTAATCAGCCGGGGGTTATACAATTCCGGTGCAGTTGATATCCTGGCCCGGAAACTGGCAGGATTAAAATTCGGTCCCTCGGGTCAACTCCTGGTCCTGGTGGGGCTGGTAGCTCTTTTTTCTGGGTTTATGAACAATGTGGGCGCCCTGGCCCTGTTTCTGCCCGTTGCTCTGCGTATGGCCAGGAGAAATGAGGCTTCTCCTTCCCTTTATTTAATGCCTGTAGCTTTCGGTTCCCTGCTGGGGGGTTTAATGACTTTGATCGGGACCCCCCCCAATATTATTATTGCCATGTATCGAGAGGAAGTAGCTGCGAGTCCTTTCCGGATGTTTGACTTTGTCCCGGTGGGTCTGGGTGTGGCCATCCTGGGGGTAATATTTATCAGTTTTATTGGGTGGAGATTTATTCCCCAGCGAAAAAAGCAGGATCATGGTCTGGATATTTTTGAAATTGAAGACTATATTACCGAAGTTCATGTTCCTCCGGGTTCCCGTTCAGAGGGGAAAACCATTCAAGAGATATTAAAAGAAAGCAACTCCGAAGTCCTTATTGCCGGCCTGATTCGGAAAAACTATAAAAATCCTCTGCCCTCAATTTTCGAGCGGGTAACCGGGGGAGATATTTTAATTGTGGAAGCTGATGCAGAAAACCTACAGGACCTGGTAGAAGCAGCGGGGCTGGAACTGGCCTCTACCCGGCAGCAAGGCCGAGAACTCCTGGGATCGGAAGAAGTTGACCTGGTAGAAGCTGTTGTTTCCCCTGATTCCAGGATGGTGGGCCGGACTGTTCGGGAGCTTAACCTGCGCTGGAGATTTGGAATAAACCTCCTGGGGGTGGCCCGCCAGGGGACCAGCCTCTGGGAGAGGCTGGGGAGTATAAGGTTTCAGGCGGGTGATGTGCTTCTCCTGCAGGGACGACAGGGTACCATTAATGAAAACCTATCCGGACTGGGATGTTTACCCCTGGCTCCCAGACTTTTGCGCCTGGGTCGCCCTCGTCGTATTGCTATGGCAATTTTTTTCCTCGCAGTGGCAGTTATGGTTGCTGCTCTCAATCTGCTGTCAGTCCAGGTGACCCTGGTGGGGGCTGCCCTGGGTATGGTTTTGACGGGTATATTATCCCCCCGCCAGGCTTATGAAAGTATTGAGTGGCCAGTAATTATCCTGCTGGGAGCAATGATCCCGGTGGGTGAAGCCCTACAGGCAACCGGGGGAGCAGAGCAGATCGGGCGGGGTCTGATCTATCTCAGCCAGTATTTACCGCCTACCGGGTCCCTGATAATCCTTATGGTGGTAACGGTGGGGCTGTCCAATATTATCAATAATGCAGCTGCTGCAGTTCTGGCTGCTCCGGTAGCCCTCAGTATGGCCCACCTCCTGGGGGCACCCCCTGATGCTTTTTTGATGGGGGTTGCCATTGCTGCTTCTTCATCTTTTTTGACTCCCATCGGGCATCAATCCAATATTCTGGTCATGGGGCCCGGGGGTTATCAGTTCAAGGATTACTGGAAGATGGGGCTACCTGTAACTATAATTGTGCTGCTGGCTGCTCTGCCCCTGATTGTTTTATTCTGGGGAGGAAGCTGAGAAAATTGAGGGAAAGGGGATGAGAAGGATCAGCGAAGAGAGAAGTTTCCCGGGGCTCTTGTTTGTGGGCTGCATGTTTATTGGAGGCGGGATCAACCTAATTTATTATCCGGATCTAATTTTCCCCTATTTAACTGGCATTTTTGTGATCCTGTTGGGGCTTGTTTTCATTGTAATGGAGAATAAAATTGTTCGCCTGGAGAGGTAAACCGGGAGTTGCTGTAGAAGGAAAAGCCATCACCCCGGAAGCTAAGAAGCAGGTTAATGCTCTTTATCCCTATTGTTTTATGTTCGAACTGGAGGACAGAGGGCTGGATCCTTCTGATCTTTCCGGGGATAACAGTCCTCGGAAAACGATTGTTATTGATGGCATTATTGGGAGTCAGAATTCCCTGGGCTGGCTGC
>PWFS01000196.1 GCA_003554145.1 Halobacteroidaceae bacterium
GTTTATAGCCCTGATTTTCAGGTCAACACTGTAGGCTTCTTCCTGCCGGCTGGTCCAGCGGGCAGCCACAGTTCGGCCCTCATCAGCCAGGAGATGCTTGATATTGGAGCAATCCCTGCGGTGAATGGAAACCCCGCGTCCCCGGGTTATATAACCGATAATCTGATCTCCAGGAACCGGGTTACAGCAGCGGGAAAGACGGACATAAATATCATCAACCCCCATAACCTGAACTCCACTGTCCCGGTCCCGGGATACCCGGGGCTGGGCTTCTTCCTTGAATTTTTCCAGGATATCTGTTTCTCCTGCTTCCTCTTTCAGGAAAAATTTATTGACTATTTGACCGACAGGTATGGTTCCAAACCCTATTGCTGCCAGCAGCTCTTCCCCGTCTTTGAGGTTGTGATTTTGGGCAGCCTCCTCCAGACGTTTCTCTTTTTCTGCTTCCCGCAGCTTGAGGCCCTGTCTCTTTAGTTCTTTTTCCAGGGCTTCTTTACCCTCAACTACTATCTCCTGTTTTCTCTGCTGTTTCACATGACGTCGGATCTTGTTGCGGGCCCGGGAGGTTTTAGCAAATTTTAACCAGTCCTGGCTGGGACCGCTACTGGTCTTGGAGGTAATAATCTCTACTATATCTCCATTCCCCAGTTCATATTCCAGGGAGACCAGCTTGCCATTAACCTTGGCCCCCACACACTGATTCCCCACCTCGGTATGAATACTGAAGGCAAAATCAACTGGAGTTGCACCCCGAGGCAGTGAAACCACGTCACCCCGGGGAGTAAAAACAAAAACCTCGTCCTCAAAAAGATCCACCCGCAGGGAATCCATAAATTCCTGGGCATCCTGCATATCCTTCTGCCACTCCAGGAGCTGCCGTAACCAGGCCAGCTTTCTATCAAATTCTCCCGCGTTGCCTTTTTTCCTCTCCTTGTAACGCCAGTGGGCAGCAATACCATATTCAGCAGTGCGATGCATTTCCCAGGTTCGGATCTGAACCTCGAGGGGACTGCCCCGAGGTCCAATAACTGTTGTATGCAGGGATTGGTACATATTGGATTTGGGAACCGCAATATAGTCTTTAAAACGGCCAGGAATGGGCTTCCACAGTTCGTGCACAACTCCCAGGACTTCATAACAATTGCGAATATTATCGGTTAATATCCGCATGGCAATAAGGTCATATATTTCTTCCAGGCCCCGGTCATCATTGGTCATTTTTTGATAAATGCTGTAGAGGTGCTTGGCCCGGCCAGATATTTCCACGTGAACTCCCATTTCCGAAAGCTTGTCCTGCAGAATTTCCATTGCAATCTGGATGTCTTTTTCCCTGGTCCGCATGCCTTCATCTATTCGAGCCTCCAGCTCTTTATACATTTCCGGTTCCAGGTAGCGAAAACTCAAATCCTCAAGTTCCCATTTCATCCTGAACATCCCCAGGCGGTGAGCAAGCGGGGCATAAATATCAAGGGTTTCCCGGGCTTTGTTTTCCCTTTTATTTTCTCCCACATGTTCCAGGGTTCGCATATTGTGCAGCCTATCCGCCAGCTTGACAATTACCACCCGAATATCTTCAGCCATGGCCAGAAACATCTTGCGCAGGTTCTCGGCCTGATGTTCCTCCCGGGACTTAAAATCAATCCGGCTTAACTTGGTAACCCCTTCTACAATCTGGGTCACTTCTTCGCCAAAACTTTCTGCCACTTCTTCCCGCGAAGCAGCAGTATCCTCCAGAACATCATGGAGGAGACTGGCCATTATGGAGGTTCTATCCAGTTCCAGTTCAGCAATTATACCCGCAACATTTACCGGGTGAACAATAAATGATTCCCCGGACAGACGGTACTGCTCCTCATGGGCCCGGGCGGCAAAATCATGAGCCTCCCGGATCAGGGCAATTGTTTCTTCCTCCCGGTTTTGGTTTTTTAAAAATTTGATTAAATCTTCAATGCCCTTCATCGGGCCGCCCCCTTATTCCTCGAGCTCTACAATGGAATTAACCGGGTAATCAACAAGCTTCACCCGGCCCCGGCATTTTTTCAGTTCAGCCAGAAAAGAAAAGCCAACCACATTCCCGCCCTGTTCTTTTATCAGGCGGGCTGCAGAAAGGGAAGTGTTGCCGGTAGCCAGAATACTATCCACAATCAGGACCCGATCTCCGGCCTGAATGGAGTCATCGTGGATTTCCAGGACTATAGAATCCAATTCTTTTTCAAATTCCACCCAGCGGACCGGACCGGGTAGTTCCCCCGGCCTGCGAATAGGAGAAATCCCGGTGCCCAGATTATAGGCCAGAGGAGCCCCCAGTATGAACCCCAGCCCTTCCAGGGGGGCGATTATATCGATCTCCCAGTCATGATAATGGCGGGTTAATAAGCTGATACATTCTTTAAATGATTCCGGTTTTTGCAATATGGGGGTTATATCCTTATATGACCTCCCCATATCTGGAAAATCAGAAATTTCCCGAACCAGGTTTTTTATCTCCATAAAGCTGGCCTCCTAAAACTTTAATAAAACTGGAAAAAGAAGTGTTCCACAGTTCAAACCAGCGGTGATAGGCTTCTCTTTCATTAACAAATTCATTATAACGCAAAGACCTGAATAAGTCCACATTCCCGCCACTGGTTTCCCTGATTTTTAAAAGCTTTTCCCCCTGCTGGAAGCTGATGGAAATCAACTGCAGCTCCTCCATTATCCGCAGGGATTCTTTTAAAACTGCTGCTTCCCCGGACCAGGAGGAGATCAGTTCATCCAGGGGTTGGGCCTCCCCCTTAGAAGCCAGGTGTAAATAGGTCCGGGCCAGGGTTTCCCGGTCAATTTTCCGGGAAGGCGGGAGCACGGGTCCGGCAGAACCGGATAAAAACACGGTGTCCCCGGCCCACTTATCCAGAAATGAGATGAATTCTCCACCAGAAGAGGGCAGATCCCCGAGCCGGATCCGTTCATATCCTTCCTCTTTTCCCGGCCAACCTTCCAGGAGTTTCTTTGCCCCGGGTTTAAGTTCTCTCCGTTTTTCCCGGGAAAAAAGGTAAAAAGGAACAGGGTTTTCCCCGCCTATTTCCTCCTTATTGCCCAGGATGAACCGGCGGACAACCCCCCCTTTTTCCATTTCCTGCACCCCGGAAAAGGGAATATCCCAGTCTGGTTGCGCCAGTTCCAGTCCAAAAAAACCCTTCCAGTCCGGAGTTTTTTCTCCCAGAAAATTATAAAAGGTAGCGGGGGGAAAATCCGGAAAAGGGCTTTCCCAGCCCAGGTAAATTCCAGAAGAAGAAAGATTATTATAAAAATAATAAAAAAGAGGCAGGCTCAAAAACAGGATAAAGGGTTGCCTGCTCTCCAGGCTCTGCAGAGCAGAGGAAATCAACTGCCGGGGGTGGAACCCGGTCAAAATGGTTTTTTCTATTCCCCCGGGACAGGCCTGAAAAGCCCTGGCCAGGCGGTACAGGGTAGGAGCCAGATATATTCCTGGCCTCCTATTTTCTTTTAATTCCCCGGTCATCATTTCCAGAAGCTGCTGCCGGCCCTGCTCCATCTGCCCGGTGCGAATTATTCTGCAGCTCCCCGAATCCTGGCGGGGAATGTGCTTTTTCTCCCGGATATAGTCCGGGGCAATATCCTTAATCTCCAGTTGTATTTGCTTCCTGCCGTTCCATTCATTACTCCGGGGAGCAAAAACAAATTGATAGTCGGAACCCTTTTTCAGGTCAGGAAAAAGATTGCCCATGCCAAAAGCAATCGCCTCCCGGAAAATACCCTTCCTGGTAGGGCCCAGGCGTAATTTCAGGTGATTGCCCCTCTGCCCAACCTGTTTTTTATCCTGGATCAAAAGGCTTTCATTTCCAAATAAGGGGCGGGGATTACCGGCCCCAAAGGGGGCCAGTTTTTCAATATCCGCCAGAAGATTATAATCCGTCTGTTCCAGTTCTAAAAGCCCCTCTATCGTAATTCTCTTCTTCAGAAGGCGTTGCGGCAGGTTTTCCCGGGCATATTCATTTATTTTTTCGCTGAACTGCTCCACCTGAGCCGGAGCAATGGCAAAACCCGCTGCCATGGGATGCCCCCCGTATCGAATCAGGCAGTCTTCTACCTGCTTTAAAGCCTGATACAGGTTAAAACCGGGAACACTGCGCCCGGAACCTTTCCCCTCTTTCTCCTCCAGGCCAATTAAAAGCACCGGTCGGGAAAACTCTTCCACCAGCCGGGAGGCAGCAATTCCAATCACCCCCGGGTTCCACCTGGGGCTGGCTGCAACCAGGATTTTATCCTGTTCCCGTTCCAAAAAAACCTGGCGGGCTTCACTGACAATCTGTTCCTCCACCCCACGGCGCCGGCTGTTCAATCTGTCCAGAACCACACTCAACCTTTGGGCCCTTCTTTTATCACCGGTTAAAAGAAGTTCCAGGGCCAGCCCAGCAGTTTTCAATCGGCCCGCGGCATTCAAGCGCGGGGCCAATCCAAAGGCTATATTGCCACTATTAATCTTTTCGACCATACCTGCCTGCTGTAAAAGAGCCTGCAGGCCAGGACCGGGATAGCTGTCCATTTCCCGCAGTCCGGCTCGGACCAGGACCCGATTTTCTTCCCGCAGAGGAACCATATCGGCCACAGTACCCACTGCAACCAGGGGCAGTAGTTTCCTTAAACCCGAATATGAAAGGTCCTTCTCCCCCTTTAACTCCTGGACAGCCTGGGCCACCTTAAAAGCAACCCCCACTCCAGCCAGCTGGGGATAAGGATAACGATTATCCCTGCGGTGGGGATTAATTACAGCCAGGGCCCGGGGCAGCTCTTCCACCTGATGATGATCAGTGATAATAACCTCCATACCCAGGGATTGGGCCAGTTCCACCTCTTCCGCGTCTTTACTGCCGCAATCAACGGTGATCAGGAGCTGAACTCCTTCCTGCCCAGCTCTTTTTATCACTTTTTCATCCAGGCCGTACCCCTCCCGCTCCCGGCGGGGCAAAAAAGAAACAACCTCTCCTCCTTGATCCCGTAAAAAACGGGTAAGAAGAGCGGTTGAGGTAATCCCATCCGCATCATAATCACCATAAATTAAAATTTTTTCTTTCTCTGCAAGAGCCTTCAGGATTCTTTTTGCAGCTTTTTCCATGTCCTCCAGCTCAAAAGGAGAAGGCAAATCTTCCAGCTGCCCGAATAGAAAAAAACTCGCCTCCGGTGGGGTCAATAGACCCCGGTTGACCAGAAAGCCTGCCAGCCAGTGGGAAATGGACATTGTTCGGCTCAAATATTGAATCATCTCCCGGTTTTCCTCCGGGGAGATAAGGATTTTAGTCTGCAACTTCATTGTCGTGTTCCTTCCTTTCCTCCGAAAAATAATAGGAGTCCGTCTCCCGAGAAGTCCGGGAAGCTGCAAAGAGGTCCTGAAGTTCCTCTTTTTCTTTTTCCAGTTTAAGAATTTTACTTTTCAGATACCGGATTTCATAGGTCTTTTTAAACTGCTTAACCCACCCCGGCAGTCCCATTATTAAAGCCCCCAGCATGGAGGCAATCATCACCACCACAACCAGGGGGGTTTCAGTCTGCCAGGTTATGAACTTCAGGGATACTGGCTCAGTATTCTGACTGGCAAAAACACCAATAAAAAGGGCGAAAATCAGCCCGGAAACAATAAGGGTCTGCATACTACCCCTCCCCCCTTGCTATAATATATTCTGTCCGGGGAGAGAGTTTCCTTCTCCAAAAACAAAAGAGGCCATCAGGCCTCTTTGCTCCTCAGGGCGGGTATTTTTTCTTCGATGGTTAATAAGAAGGGACTGGCAATAAAGATTGAAGAATAGGTCCCGGCAAAAAAGCCAACCAAGAGGGTCAGCATAAAGGTTTTAATGGTTACTCCCCCAAAAAGGAAAATGGTGGTAACACAGAGTAGAGTGGTCAGTGAAGTGTTGATAGAACGGGGGAGATTGGCAATAATTGAAGCATTGAGCAGCTCTTTATAGTCCTTATGCCGCTTAAACTTCTTATTTTCCCGAATTCGATCAAAAATTACAATGGTATCATTGATAGAATAACCGATTATGGTCAAAAGACCGGCCACAAAAGGAGTATTTATCTCCCTGAAAACCAGGGCAAAAAAACCAACCACAATCAATACATCGTGCAATACTGCCAGCAGGGCAGCAAAAGCATACTTGGGCTCAAATCGAATACTGATATAAACGATAATAATCAGGGAGGCAACCACCAGGGCCAGGAGAGCCCGCCAGGTCAATTCCTCTCCGATAGTAGGCCAGACTGTATCTGCCCGGAGCTGCTCCACCCCCGCAAATTCAGCACGCAAAGCGGCTGTTAATTCCTGGCTTTCCTCCGGGGTTAATGCCCTGGTTCGCAGCATTATACCATAAATATCTTCCTGATCCGAGGGCTGAACTACTGCCCCCTCATCATCCAGATCCACCCCGGCCAGAACATTCCGGAATTCATCCAGGCTGACCCGCTCATCAAATTTAAACTCAATCAGGGAGCCACCCTGAAAATCAATTCCCAGGTTCAGGCCCCTGATACCAAGAAAAAGAATGCCCACCACAATCAGAACTATTGATACGGTAAACCAGATTTTCCTATTGCCTACAAAGTCAAAATTCAAGGTTCCCTACCTCCTTGCCCCAACAAAGTTATGGCCGCCTTTTAGAACCTTAAAATCATATGCAAAGTCGATCAAAATCCTGGTTATAATCAGGGCGCAGAACATGCTGGCAAATATTCCAATAATCAGGGTTACTGCAAACCCCCGCACGGTTCCCACGGTAAAATAGGCCAGGATCAGAGCAGTAATCAGGGTGGTAATATTGGCATCAATTATGGCAGTCATGGCTCGCCGGAAACCCGATTCTACAGAGGCTCGCAGGGTTTTGCCAAATCTTAATTCTTCCTTAATGCGTTCAAAAATAATTATATTGGCATCGACGGCCATTCCAATTGACAGGATCAGCCCGGCTATACCCGGCAGAGTTAATACGGCCTGCAGCCCTGCCAGAAGCCCAATAACCAGCATCCCGTAAATACCCAGGGTAAGGGTAGCAATAAGGCCGGGCAGCTTATACAGGGCAACCATGGCTATCCCGACAAAAAGCAGTCCCAGAGCACCTGCCCGCAAACTCTGATCAATAGAAACCTGCCCCAGGGTGGGGCCAACGGTACGGCTTTCCTCAATACTCAGGGGCACCGGCAGTGCACCTTCCCGCAGCAGGATGGCTATTTCTTCAGCCTCCTCCAGGGAGCCAAAACCCCTGATCTGACCGCGATCACTGATAGCACTTTGCACAGTTCCCGTATATAGCCATTCATCGTCGAGGTAAATCTGCATGGGTTCCCCGATCATGGCCTGGGTAATCTGCTGGAAGCGCCGGGCACCAACATCGTCCAGTTGAAAATTAATAACCGGATTGCGGTACATCTGATCATATTCACTGCGGGCATCCACCAGGTGCTCTCCGGTCATCAAAACTTCCCCGTCGTCGTCTCTGAAGGTAAGCTGAGCGGTCCGGCCGATAACCTCGATGGCCCGGTCAGGATTGTCCACCGCGGGCAGTTCGACAATAAGCCTGCGGTCCCCGCTTCTCTGAATCCGGGGTTCAGAAAGCCCCAGCTGATTAACCCTTCTTTCAATAATGCGGTTTAAGGCTGTCATTGTCTGAGCATCTACTTCCCGGCTTCCAGTATCCTGGGCTTCCAGGACTACATGGGTTCCCCCCGCCAGGTCCAGACCAAGGTTAATTCCCGAATGCCAGAAAGAGGCAACGGAAATGGCAATAACAAAAATAACCAGAATAGCTTTTAAAATCTGTTTCTGTTTCCAACCCATCACGGTTCTCCTTTCCAGCAGCGGATTTCATTCTTATTCATTATAGAATTAACCGCTGTTCTTGTCAAACGATCCCTGCCCTCCTGACAGGAATTACAAAAGCCTGTTTTTGTTTATATAGAGGCTAAAATCACAGCTGAGGGCTTTTGCAGCCCTCCGGCACATATTCATCCGATCCAGGAAAATTTCAAAATAATCCATTACCGAGACCATCTTCACGTCAATTTTTATTTCCAGGGAAATCCTTTTGGTGCTGGCATCGACATAAACATGGGAAGCCTCGGCAGCATAGTTAACCCGATCATGGATATCAAAAAGGGCCCGGTCTTTTTCACGAACCCTGCTGCGGTGCACATCCGATTTATCAGCAATAATTAGGGCCGCGGAAATAGGGGATACAGGAAAACCTTCTGCCTCATCGTGATTGCCAACTGCACCAATAATCAGCGCAATCTCTCCAGGATCCATACCCCGGGAAAAAAGGATCTGCTCGGATAAAAGGGCAGAACAGGCATCATGATGAGCCCTGTTTACTGCATTTCCTATATCGTGTAAATACCCTGCTATGGCCCCCAATTCCTGTTCCCGGTCCGAATAACCCAGTTCTTTCAAAATATGAGCAGCAATGCCCGCAGTCAAACGGCCATGACGCTTTCCATGTTCTGTATATCCCAGGGCGGCCAGATTAACGTCGGCCATTTCCATGTATTTGGTGACCCGATCATCGTTCCTGATATCTTTTAAAGTTAACATCCTGCTTACCCCCTCCCCTTTTCTTTTTTTCCTGAAAACCCCGAATTATTTTACCAGCACTTTCTTCTACACTTAAATTATCGGTCTTAAGGTACAGGTCGCACTGCTCGCGAGCCTTCTGCAGCTTCTCTTTTTGACTGGCAAATTGAGCCGGGTGAATTTTCCGGTTACGCCGTTCCCGGGCGGTCTCCAGGCTGCAGTCCAGAACTACCAGGAAATAGGGCCGGGCCCGCTGCCATAAATCTGGATTAATAGAATGTTCCTGGGATACAGTTGTCACCTTAAATCCATCGGCCCTTAATTTCTCCACCAGGGTTGTCTTACCCGCCGCACAAACCCCTACAATCATTATATCAGTTTCCATCAGGCTTACCCTTACAGCGGCAGAGAAAGGAAAAAGGAGCGGGCCTTATGATCAGCGGGGCCCGGTTCCAGACCCATTACAGCCAGAGTCATATCATCCCGCGGTCTTTTTTTGTCCATCTCCAGGACAGACAAAAACAGGTCCTCTCCCACCTGCTGTAGAGAAATATCTCCTTTCTGCAGACCGGATTCAAGGCAGGGCAAAACTTTCGCTCTTCCTGCACCGGCTTGATAAATACCATCGGTAAAAGCTGCAACCCGTAGATTTTCCTGTAACTCCACCTGGTGGATATCGGGGCGCAATAGGGGGTAAACTCCAATGGGCGGCACCTCCTGATCCAGCACCTCGATGTCGCCCTGTCCATGCCTGACTATAACCGGAGTGTTACTATTTCTGGTTATCAACAGGGTCCGGGAGGAGGTATCAACAGAGAGAATGGTCAGGGTTGCCGAGACCTTGCCGTGGCGCATGGTATAAAGGTAGTCATGAACGGCCCGGGCCGCAACCCCATCCCGGGCTCCCTCCCCGATCATGGATACTGCCCGGTTAACCAGCAGGGAGCTGATCCTTTTGGCTCCGGGACCACTTCCCTGGCCGTCAATCAGGATCAGGGAAATTCCACCCCGGGGGCGCTCAACAATTTCTGCGGTATCACCACCCTGGGACTGGCCGAATTTATTGGTTTTATTGATTGCAATCTGAACCTGCACCATTTCTCCCCCCAACTGTGATTAATAAAAAACGGGCCGAAGCCCGTGGGATTTAGCCGGATGGCTTGCAGATTATCTCTTTAATTCGGGAGTCAAATATATTCTGGGAATGTTCGGGCCGAATAACCACTGCAGTATCTGCACCCCGCCCGGCACCCCCTACAGCAATAATATCCTCTCCGTGGGGAATCAGGCCGGAATCAAGGGCCATAACGGAAATTTCCAGGGCCACCTTGACTCCCTGCCCCAGCATCCGGAGAGTATGGGCAACCATTTCCCCGGGGTACAGACCGCCAAATTTGCTGCGCACCGCCCGACCCACACCACCTAGTAAATGGGTAGTGGTCAGTACCCGAACTCCCTTTTCTTCCAGTTCCTGCCGTTTCTCGGGTTCCATTTCATCCTCTCCGGGATTGCGAAAACCAATCTGATGAGTTACACATATAATCTGTAGACCCTGTCCCAGGAATTTTTCCGCAGTATTCCCGGAATTAGAAGCAACCACAATATATTCAATTTTCAGTTCCCGGGCCCTTTTTACCGCCTGATCTACAGTTGCTGCGGTATTTTCCGGACCCGCATTGGCAAAATACAAAGTTATCCCCCCTAATATCCTGGTTGGGCAATGACCCTGATTTCATTCAGGGGCCAGTAAACCCAGAAAGCCTGACCGGAAATGGAACCATAGTCCACCATTCCCACGTGGGAAAAGCGGCTGTCAGAACTGTTGCTGCGATTATCCCCCAGGACAAAAACCTCCTCCTCAGCTATCTCATAGGGCCCATAACTTCGGCGGGGGGGATCCTGAATATAATCCTCCGGTAAAGGTTCTCCATTAATAAAAACCTCCCCGCCCTCTAATTTAACAGTCTCTCCCGGCAGGCCAATCACTCTTTTTATGAATTTATCTGAAGGAGCACCCCGGGGCTCAAACACAATGACCTCACCCCGTTCCGGTTCCCGGAAGCGATAGATGAATTTATTGACAAAAAGACGCTCACCATGCTCGAAACTGGGTTCCATTGAAGGTCCTTCCACCACAAAGGACTGGACCACAAAGGTTATGATAAAAAACGCCAGAACCCCTGCAATCAGAATTGATTCCAGGAATTCCCGGAATTGAGATTTATCCTTTTTTTTCCGCCTGGCCATAGGCATTCGACCTCACTTTTACTTTTTCTGCTGTCCCTCATCAGAGGCACGTCTTCCCACTGCACTCTTAATTATCTCCAGTTCTACCTCGGGGGCAAAGCGAACTTTAAAACCATCTTCTTTAACCTGGGTTATAACCCCCTTAAAACCACCAATGGTCACAATATGATCACCGGCTTTGAGTTCGGTAATCAGTTTTTTATGCTCTTTTTGCTGTTTCTGCTGGGGCCTGATTAAAATGAAATAAAAAACACCAAAAATCAGGACCCAGAAGAGAACCATCCCTATTCCGATCCCGCCCTGTCCAGTTTCTGCAAGTATCAGACTGTTCAACAAACCTACCATAAATAAAATGCTCCTTTCCAGATAGATTCAAACTTATCCAAATAGATTCAAACTAAGTCCTTCCACAAAAAATGGTAAAGTCCTTCTAAACTATTGCTGATATTGAGCCAGAAAATCCTTTTTATATTCATTTAACTGGCCCCTCCCGATTTCCCCGCGGGCTTCTTTCATCAATTCTCCCAGGAAAAACAGGTTGTGAAAAGAGGCCAGGCGCATGCCCAGCATTTCACCCTGGCGGAAAAGATGGGGAATATAGGCCCGGGAATAATTCCCGCAGACCTCGCAGGAACAATTGTCATCAACGGGCCCGAAGTCTTCCTGGAACCGGGAATTCCTGATATTTATCCGGCCCCGCCGGGTAAAAAGGGACCCGGTACGCCCCGTCCTGGTGGGAAAAACACAGTCGAACATATCAATCCCCTGACTCATCCCCTGCAGGAGATCTTCTGGAGTTCCCACCCCCATCAGGTAGCGTGGTTTATCCTGGGGCATCCGGGGGCCAAACTCCTCCAGGATCCTGTACATTTCTTCCCGGGGTTCACCCACACTCAATCCACCCAGGGCATAGCCCGGGAAATCCATGTCCAGGAGGCTGTTCATACTTTCCTGGCGCAGATCAGAAAAAAAGTTGCCCTGAATAATACCAAAAAGAGATTGATTTTTGCTGGTGTGGGCTTTTAAACATCTTTCGGCCCATTTACTGGTCCGGAGGAGCGCCCCGCGGGCTTCATCATAATCAATGCCATAACCCGTGCACTGATCAAAAGCCATGATAATGTCTGCCCCCAGATCCATCTGAACCTCAATGGATTTCTCCGGGGAAAAGTCATGATAGGAGCCATCAATATGGGATTGAAAAGTAAGGCCATTATCATCAATCTTATTCAATCGGGCCAGGCTGAAAACCTGGAAGCCACCACTGTCAGTCAGGATAGCCCCGGGCCAGTTCATGAATTTATGCAAACCCCCTGCCGCCCGAATCAGAGAAGAACCCGGCCTCAGGTAAAGGTGATAGGCATTGGCCAGAATTATTTTTCCACCGGTTTTCTGTACTTCCCCGGGAGTCAGTCCTTTAACGGTGGCCCGGGTCCCCACCGGCATAAAAACCGGGGTGGCAACCTCCTGGGAACCAATCTGCAGTGTTCCCCGCCGGGCATGGGTGCTACCGTCCTGAGCTTCAACCTGAAACTTAATTGCCATAATATCATTCCTTTATTTAATAAACATTGCATCTCCAAAGGAAAAGAAGCGAAACTCATTTTTTACTGCATGGCGGTAGGCATTTAAAAGGCGCTCCCGGCCAGCAAAGGCGCTGGTTAACATCAAAAGAGAAGAACGGGGCAGGTGAAAGTTGGTAATAAGGGCGTCAATGACCCGGAACCTGTAACCAGGGTAAATGAAGAGATCGGTCTGACCGGATCCGGACTGAACTTCCTCCTCTGTAGAAAAGGAAGCCTCCAGGGTCCTTACCACCGTTGTCCCTACCGCAATTATGCGCCGTCCTTCCCTGCGAGCAGAATTAATCAAATCAGCCGTTTCCCGGGGAACCTCAAAGTATTCACTGTGCATTGCATGGTCCTCGACCTTTTCTGTCTCTACGGGCCGGAAAGTATCATAGCCGATATGCAGAACTACCCGACCCAGCTTTATTCCCTTCCCCTTGATGCTATCCAGCAATTCCGGGGTGAAATGGAGGCCGGCGGTAGGGGCAGCCACCGAACCTTCTTCCCGGGCATAAATTGTTTGATATTGATCCGGTTCACCGAGAGGTCTCTTGATATAGGGGGGCAGGGGGAGTTGTCCGCACTGGGCCATTGACTGTTCCAGGTCTTCCCGGGAAAAGAAGCGAACCACCCGGCCTCCCGAAGAAGAAACCTCCACTATTTCTGCGGCCTGCTTCCTGTCCCCAAAATCAAGCCTGGTCCCCGGCTGCAGGCGTCTCCCCGGCCGGGCCAGTGCTTCCCATTTCAGCTGAGAATCAAGGGGGCGCAGCAGCAGAATTTCCACCCGGCCCCCGGTTTTATTTTTCTGACCATGGAGTCGGGCGGGCCGAACCCGGGTTTCATTCAAAATCAGAATATCTGAAGGCTTTAGAAATTCGATTATCTCATAAAAAAAGGCTTCCTGCAATTCGCCGCTTTTGCGGTCTAAAATCAAAAGCCGGCTGTGATCCCGCGGGGAAACGGGTTTTTGAGCAATCAACTCCTGGGGAAGCTCAAAATCAAATTCTCGGACCTCCACAATTCCTCCTCCTCTATCTAAAAAGGCGCAAAATAAGGGAAATAATGATACTGAAAATGATCATGCTGGTGATGGGGATAAAGATTATCAGGTTATCCCTCTTGATATAAATATCCCCCGGCAACCTCCCTATTCCTGGAAGCCAGCCCAGAAGATTGAGAAACAATCCCAGCCCGATCAGGACCGCCCCCGCAATTATCAGGAGCCGACCCATTTCGCCCATAGGTCATCCCTCCTGGCCGTACCTTTCTTTTTTACTGTGAATACAGCCGCAATAACCCTGGCGGTATAGATTCAATTCCCGGGCCAGTTCCCGGGAGCGGGAAAAACCTTTTCGAAAATCGGGAGCATAAAAACTTACTCCCCAGTGGCGGGCAACTTTCTGCCCGGCCCGGATTAACTCTTCCAGATTCTGATAGGGGCTGATTAA
>PWFS01000256.1 GCA_003554145.1 Halobacteroidaceae bacterium
ATCAATCGCTGTCCCATGATTCCAATTATTGTGGATGCCAGAAGATAGGGCTCAATTCCCATATCCAGGAGGCGAATAATTGCGGAAGGAGCATCATGGGTATGAAGAGTGCTTAATACAAGGTGACCGGTCAGGGCAGCATTAACTGCAATTTCTGCAGTTTCCATATCCCTGATCTCGCCCACCATTATCACATCAGGATCATGGCGGAGAATTGAGCGGAGCAAAAATGCAAAATCAAGACCAATCCGGTGATTAACCTGAATCTGGCTGACTCCAGGTAAAATATATTCAATGGGATCTTCTACGGTAGTAATATTGAGGTTTTCCTGTTGTAAAACCCTAAGCATAGAAAACAGGGTAGTAGTTTTCCCACTTCCAGTTGGCCCCGTAACCAGAAAAATCCCATCCCGGAAACCCAGGGTTTGTTCAACTTTTTTTTGCTGATCTTGATTCAAACCCAGCTTATCCAGCCTGGGAATAGAAAAGCGATCCAGGATCCTTATAGCCAGCCTTTCCCCGTGATAGGCCGGAAGGGTAGCCAGTCTCAGATCATAGTTCTGATCCTTTTTTAGTTTTAAGCGCCCATCCTGAGGCCTTCTTTTTTCCCCAATATCCATTCCAGCCATAATCTTAAAACGGGAAATAAGGGAGAGGTGCCTGGTTTTAGGTACAAAAAACCCTGTTTCCAGAACGCCATCCACCCGGTACCGAACCATTACCTTTTCTGCAGATGGTTCCAGGTGAATATCACTGGCGTCCCGCAACAGGGCTTCTTCCAATATTTGATCAGCAAGTTCTACAGCAGTTGGATCCTCAGACCCGGAATAAAGCTGATTGATCAATCTTTTTAGCTGGCCGGCGGGGGCTACCGCAATTTCTACTTCACCACCCAGAATTCCCGGGAGAACATCGAGGAGAGCAATATTGCGGGGATCCTCCACGGCAACCAGGTAGCGGTTCTGGGAATACTGCAAAGGCAAAGCCCGGCATTGCCGGGCGGTTGCTTCGGGTAATTTTTTCGCCACCTCAGGAACGGGCAATTCCCGGGAAAGGTCAACAAAGGGCAGATTGAATTGATAACCCAACCCCTGGGCCAGCTGTCTTTCATTAATAGCTCCCATTTCCTCCAGAATTAATCCCAGAGGCTGATGAGGCGAATTGTTTTTTTGCAGGGCCAGAGCCTTATTCAGCTCTTCCGGTCCGATGAAACCTTTTTCCAGGAGGATTTCACCAATCTTTTTTCGTTTCTCCATAAAAATCTCTCCAGTCATCTTTTCCTTATAATTCTATGAATGGAAAAATTTTCCTTCTTTTTAGGCTAAATTGATCCCATAATTTCTGCTGCTTGATAAACCTCTTCTTCTTTTACATCCTGATGAGTTACCAGACGAAGTGAAGAAGGGCCAAAAGCATTGACCAGCAGACCTTTTTCCTTCAGTCTCGCCACAACCTCTCCTATTTTCTGAGCACCCAGGTATTTTCCTACCACAATATTTGATTCTACAGGGAATTCCAGTTGGAAATTATCCATTTTTTCAATAGCTTCGGCCAGGATCCTGGCCAGGCGATGATCCCGGGCCAGACGGGCTTCGGCTTCTTCCAGGGCCATGATTCCTGCAGCAGCAAGTATGCCTCCCTGCCGCATTCCTCCACCCAGTATTTTCCGAACCCTGCGGGCTTCATGAATAAAATCAGTCGAACCGCACAGGATAGAACCTACTGGAGCACCCAATCCCTTGGATAGACAGAAAGAGACTGAATCAAAATCCTGGACCAGAAGATCGGGGGTTATATCCAGGGCTACTGCTGCATTAAAGATTCGGGCTCCATCCAGATGGGTCTTAATTCCGGCCTGGCGGCATATTTCCAGGTGGGGAGCCAGTTCCTCTGGAGAAAAAACCCTACCCCCGGCCCGATTATGAGTATTCTCAAAAGCTACCAGGGTAGTCCGGGGGAAATGAATATTTTCTCCCCGAATAGCTCCTTCCAGGGCTTCGGGTGAAAAGAGACCCCGCTCTCCCTGCAGAACATGGGTTTGAACTCCCCCCAGCCGTCCCAGGCCTCCTGCCTCATAAAGGAAAATATGACTGGTAATTTCTGTTATAATTTCATCACCGGGACTGGTATGGACCATAGCTGCAATCTGATTGGCCATTGTTCCCGAAGGAACAAACAGGGCCTTTTCTTTACCCAGCTTTTTTGCCGCAAGCTGTTCCAGGCAGTTAATGGAAGGATCCTCTCCATATACATCATCCCCTACTTCAGCTCCAGCGATTACCTGCCTCATTTTTTCCGTAGGACGGGTAATCGTATCACTTCGCAGATCAATCACTTCCACGAAAACACTTCCTTTCTAATCTAAACTTTTTTCTCACTTTCTTTTTTTCTGATTAAATTACTTATTCTTTCATTTCCCGATAATGATTAAACCAGGCCAGTAACCGCTGATAAAAATCTTCCCGGTGCCGGGGCCGGCGCAAACCGTGGAATTCGTCGGGATATCGGATCATAGCTACCTCCTGCCCCAATCTTTTTAGAGCAATAAAAAACTCTTCACTCTGACCCGGCGGACAGCGCATATCATTTTCCCCATGCATCAGTAGCAGCGGAGTCTTTACCTTATCCACATAACCCAGGGGCGAATGCTTCATCAATTTATCCGGATTCTCCCAGGGGGTTCCTCCATATTCCCATTCATCTGAAAGGGTAATATCCGAAGTACCATATCCGCTCAGAAGGTTACTGACACTGGCTCCCGCACAAATTGCTTTAAACATCTCCGTTTGAGTAGGAATCCAGCAGGCCATATATCCTCCATAGGACCAGCCGTGGGCAAATAAGTTATCCCGATCAATACGGCCCTGATCCACAACAGCCTTAACCCCGGCCACTATATCTTCATAATCCAGGTTACCCCAATCTCCATCAATACAGCTGGCAAATTCCTGCCCATAGGTTTCGCTACCCCGGGGATTGGGTAAAAAGACCGCATAACCCTGGCTGGCAAATAGTTGAGCTTTAAAGGAAAAGGAGGGACCATAGGCACCATGTGGACCCCCATGAATTAAGAGCATCAGGGGGAAATTTGACCCGGAGGAGGGGTAATAAACCCAGCCCTGCA
>PWFS01000094.1 GCA_003554145.1 Halobacteroidaceae bacterium
ACCTCCAGATCACCGGTCATTCGATCATAAAACTCCTGATGGCTGATGGTCTTCTGATCAACAAACTCCTCCTCCCCAAAATGAATCTGCATGCTGACCCGGTGAATATTATTCTCGGCCAGATAATCCTGGGGCAAATCACAGCTGGTATCCGTTACAATGGCAATATTACTCATAATAAATTCCCCCTTCCCTTTTCCTGATAATAATGATTCCATACTCTATTAATTAGCAATTAACCCCTAAAATCCTTCTTATTACTAAAAAAAGGCGGTTAAATAATCCAGAAACACCAGGGGACCGCCCTGTTCCTTTTTTCCTGTTAAAACCTTCTTATCCGAGGCACCAAAAAAAGGTAAAAACACCGCCAGGCATTTTTACCGAAAACCTTTATTCCCCTGCTCCCGGAGCTAGAACAGTACAGTCACAACAGCCAGCAGGGAAAACAGGGCCCTCCCCAGGATTTCAAAAAAGACAACTTTAGATTACCCTTCCCCGCTCTCTTCCTTCTTAATGACGTCCGATCTGCATCGGTTTACTGGCCCGAAGAACCTCTTCTCGTTCCTGGCCCAGCAGATTTTCTTTTACCTGGCCCACTCCCATCATACCTGAATGAAGGAGAATCTGGGCCCCCCGGGGAATTTTATTTTTCCCCAGCTTCCTCCAGAAAAACTGGCCTCCTTCTTTAAGAACCCGCAGGCTCTCAGCCAGAACTGGGGTCTGAAGAGGATAGGATTGATCCAGTATAACAATATCAAAATAATTGGCATCAAAGGGAAGCCGGCGGGGCTTCTCAGTTTCCTGCCCTGAAAAAACCTCCAGGATTAATTTGGATTTACTGCCCCGGGCAGGAGGTTCAACCCAGATCCTATAACGGGAAACCTGGCAGACCAGGGTTGGTCTTTCCACAACACCTTTCATTATCCTTCACCTCTTTATCTGCCTATATTATTAAAATTCTTCCTTCAATTCGTTTTTCCTTTATTGTTTTACCTGATTATCATCTTAACATTCTAATGCCCTTTATTCAACCTTTTTTTATTTCTCTCCAGGGTTGTCAGCCCTTCTTTTCTTTTCCTCTTACCCGCAGCACTTCCCTCAGGGGAATCCTGGAGAAATTGTTTTAAGCTCCCCTCGCTGCTGAAGTTGCCTCTTTTTTATGCTATAATAGCAGGGTAAGAAAACCTGGATTAAGGTGATTTAATTATGGTAAAAGGAACTGCTTCCATTGCAATTAACCGGGTTTCGCCCGGCAATTATCTTCCGGGCTGCGTATCTCTCCCCTCCCATTATGGTACTGCCTCCTGGTACCGGGAAACAACAGTAAAAAACATTATTGCAGCAGTACAGGAAAATCTTGAAACCCTGGATCAAATGACCGGCTTCACTTCCAGCCTGATCAACCGGGAAGTGGTCCTAAAGCCCAACCTGGTCCTCGTATATGACCGAATCGGCCTGGCCCGGCCGGTATACCCCAATACCACGGACCCCAGGGTTATTGAAGCCACTGTTTTATTTTTAAAAAGATATCAGGCCCGGATTACCATTGCTGAATCCTCGGGTCGGGGACTGCCCACCCGCTCCGCTTTTAAATTATCAGGCCTGGCCCGTCTGGCCGCCCGCCACCAGGTCAACCTTATCGCCCTGGAAGAAGAACCGGTCAACCTCTATTCCTTTCCCCATGGTAAGGTGGAAAAATCATTCCTCCTTCCAGCAGTCCTGGAAAGGATTCTACAGGGGGAAGCCCTTTATTTCTCCCTGCCCAAACTAAAAACCAACCTCTATACCGGGGTCAGTCTGGGCTGTAAAAACAGCATGGGGTTTTTTCCCTATTTATTCCGCCAGCGAAATCACAATTTTAACCTGCCAGAAAAACTGGCTGATATCCACAGTTTTATCCCCCCGGATTTGATTATCATCGATGGAATTGTGGGGGGGGAGGAACAATCTCCAGGTCCGGTCCATCCCGTTGACTCCCGGATAATTATCAGTGGTAATCAGGGACCAGAAACTGATCGGGCAGCGGCCAGAATTATGGGGTTTCAACCTGAAGAAATGCCGCTCTTTCAAGCCCTGGACCGACGTTTTCCCCCGGCTACCCGGGTTAAAACTGCCGGCCACGCTCCGGTTATCCCTTTTCGCCCCGCCAACCCCTCTCTGCACAGTAAAGATTTCCGGCGCCATTTCCCCCGGGTACTGGCTCTGATCGGCCATGAGCGAGAAGAAGAAGGCCTGCCCATGGAATTGAACTGCCGGGGGGGATGCCTGGCCACCACCCGGCTGGGCTTCGAATTTTTCAGGTTTGAAGGGATCCCCCGGAATTTCCCCCTGACCCTGATTATTGGCCGGGGTTTATACGACGGGGAAAACCGGTACTATCTGGACGGGGAGGGCACTCTTTATCCCCTGGAGAAAATCCAGACCCTGCCCCGCCCCGTGCTGGCGATTGGGAGTTGCGCTGTTCAGACCTGCGGCCATTTTGCTTCTCGCTCCCTGAAGGGCTGCATGATCCATCCCAATTCTGTCCATCAGAGTCTGCATCAGTTAACCGGGTTGCGCTGCCGCATGCTCAATCCCCTGGCCCCAGCTATTGTCCCTTTTATTAAGGGTCGAATGTCCATGCAGATGAGAAGATTCTGGCAGTTGGCCCGGGGCCAGCACCTCGATTACAGCCAGTATTTGCCTGAAATCAATTCAGACTTTTCCCCGGAACTGGACCGGGGCTTTCTCAAGGTTCCCCTGGACCCCATGGACTGGAAGCAGCGCCTGCATTTAATTGCCCGGGAACTTTTTACCCAAATTTAAAACTGGAGGATTTGCTATGGATTTACCCCGCTATCTCTGGGTAGACCTGGAAAAAAGGGAAACCCATGAATACCCCATTCCTGAAAAATACTGGCAAAAGTTCCTGGGGGGCAAAGGGCTGGCCGCCCGGATTCTCCTGGATCATATGTCTCCTGAACTGGACGCCTTTCACCCGGAAAACCTGATTGTTATTAATACCGGCCTTTTAAATGCTACCGGTGCTCCCTGCAGCAGCCGCTTTAATGTCAGCGGTAAAAATGTTTTAACCGGAGGCATAGCCAGTTCCAACTGCGGCGGGAATTTTGGGAT
>PWFS01000088.1 GCA_003554145.1 Halobacteroidaceae bacterium
ATCGGGGATGAGCTCAAGGAAGTGGTCCTGCAGGGGATAGATAGTTTGACCCAGGGCTTTTCTCCTTCCGAAAAACAGCTGGCGGGAGAATTACTGGAGCGGATGGCCTGTAACATTTATGAAGATGTTTGTGGAAATGAAGATGGAAATAAATCCCGCAGCCCAGAGGTCCGGGATCAGGTTTAACTGCAGGGGGCCCCTGTTTGATAGGGGGCTCGAATATCTATTTCATACCCGGGGGTGGATTAATTGTTAAAAAGAAAAAGCGGTGCACTTATTTTATTAATTCTTTTTCTGATTCTGGGGAGTAGAGGGCAGGCTGCCCCAGAAGAATTAAGCGTCAGCCAGGCTGTGGAGATGGCCCTGGAAAATAACCTTGATCTTTTGATTGCCCGCAGTGAACTGGACAATTCCCGCATTATCTATCAAAAAAATAAGGCGGATATTATGCGGACCGGTTCCCGCTACGCTGAATTACAGAATGATTTGACCCTGCTCCAGGCCGAGGATCGGTTTAAGCAGACCGAAAATCAGGTGGTGCGGGATACCATTGACCGTTATTTCCGGCTAATACTGGGGGAAAAGGAAATAAGGAGTAAAGAGGAAACCCTGGCCCTGGAGAAACGCCGCCTGGAAGAAATGGAACAACAGGTAGCCACCGGCCACCGGGGGCAGCTGGATTTAATGCGGCAGCAGGGTATCTATAATCGGGCCGCCTTTGACCTGGAAGAAAGCCGGCAGGATCTCCTGGATGATCAGGAGGAGTTCCAGTACCGGCTGGGCCTGGGAAACATGCCTTTACTTGATGATGAGGCCCTTTTGCAGGTTCAAATAATTGAAGTTGACCGGGAAAAGTTTATCGAAGAAGGATTGGCCGCCAGCATTGATATTCAGATTCGGGACAAACAGTACCTCCTGGCGGAAATGGACCTGAAAAGGGCCCTGGAGGCGGATACTCCATCCCTGGATCTCCAGGAAAAGGAAAACAGCCTGGAAATCGCTGCCCTGGAGATAATCAAGGCGGAGCAGGGGGGGCGGCATCGGCTGCAGAGAACCTTTAATAATCTGACCCGGGTGTTTAATAACCTGGAACTGGCCCGGGAGAGCCTGCAGGAAACAGAAGAAAGCCACAGCATAATCCTGCGGCAGGAAGAAGCGGGCCTGATAACCAGCAGAGATCTTCTTGCTTCTCGAATTAACCTGATGGACAGCGAACGCAGCTATCTGGCTGCTTTAAATACCTATCTGCTGGGAGCTCTGGATATCAAAGAGGCCCGGGGACACAGTTTGAAGGAGGTTCTCCATGAAGCTATTTCCGATTAAACTGCTGATCCTGCTGCTGGGGGTTTTTCTGCTCCCGGGTTCGACTGGAGCCGGGGCTGAAACCTGGGACCTGGAGCAGATCCTGGAGTGGGGCCTGGAAAATGCTCCCGCCCAGATAGATCTGCGCCAGGAATTAGTCAGAGGTGAAAGAGAAATAGAGAGGGTGCAGGCATTGACCGGCTGGCAGGCCGGGGTCCAGGCCATAAGGTATATTGATCCCGAGGACCGGGAGGTGGAGTACCAGACCCTGGGTTTCAATCTGGGTCGAACTTTTTTACCGGGAATTGACCTGGGCAGCAGTATTTCCTACGGAAAAACCATGTGGCAGGATGAATTCCAGACCCGGGCCCGATTATCCCTGGGCTATCAGGTGCTGCCCTTTACTCCCGGTCCCGCGCAGCGGGAGCTTTTACGCCAGGAAAAAAACCTGGCCCAGCTGATTAATACCCTGGAATTAAGGCAGAACAATAATTTTTTGGACTGGGTGGAAAGCTATCTGGAGCTGGGCAGAGTTGTGGAAAATATAGAGCAGGCCCGGGTAAACCTGGAGCGGGTGCAGGAGGAACTGGATGAAGTTCTGCGCCGGGAACAAATCGGGGAGGCAGGAGAACTGGAGGTTCTTGATTCCCGCCTGGCCCTGATTCGGGCAGAAAACAGCCTGCGGGAGCTTAAACAGGCCCGGCAGATTGGGCTGAGGGATTTTTATCAGCTGCTGGGACTGCCCGATGAAATAGCAATTGACTTAAAACCCGCCCCTGCTTTACTGCAGAGCCTGGAGCAGTGGGTGGAGGAGCTGGACCTCCTGGGGCTGGAGCAGGAGGAAATGCTGGAAATTGCCCGGCAAAAAAGCCCGGAAATAGGGAATCTTAAATTAGATCAAAAACATTTAGAGCAGCAAATAGATTGGTTTGAAAGAGACCGATGGCCGGATTTAAACCTCACCGGAACTGTGGGGGGCTGGGAGGATGACTGGGAGTTCCAGGTTAATATTAATCTGAGCTACAGTATCTTAGATGGAGGTCAACAGCGGTTGCAGGGGGAAGACCTGGCCGATCAGAAGGATGCCCTGGAACGAACCATGGCTGACCTGCAGGCTGAAACAGAAACCCGCCTGCTGGGACTATTGAATTCCCTGCAGAGCCGGCAGGCCGCAATGAAGGAAAAAGATCTGGCCCTGCAGCGGGCTGAACTGGAAACTGCCATGGCTGCAGAGCGACTGGAACAGGGGCTGATTACCTCCCGCACCTATAATCAGGCGCTGCAGAATCAGCAGCAGGCCGTTCTGGATTATGGTCAGGCCCGGGAAGAACTCTTATTTGCCCGAATGCACCTGGCTTATTTCCTGGGGTATTTCTGGGATTGGGAAAAGGAAGTGAGGCTATGAAACGGAAAGTCCTGATAGTTTTGTTAATTATAGTGGCCCTGGGCAGCCTCCTGGCCTGGCGTATTCTTGGCGGGGATAATGAATTCCGCCTGGATCAGATTCACCTCCAGGACCGGATGCTGACCCGGGTAGAACAGGGTTCCATAGTGCAGGCCATAGAATTAACCGGAAATCTGCAGCCGGTGCAGGAAAAGGACCTTTCTTTTCCTTTTTCCGGAGATATAGTGGAAGTACTGGTAGAAGAAGGGGACCTGGTACAGGAGGGGGAACTCCTCCTGCGGGCCGATCAGACCCGCCAGGAACGTGACTATTTGCGGGCCAAAAACAATTATGAGCGGGCTCTAATTGACGGTTCAGACAGTGAAATCAGGGAGAGGGAGCTGGATATGCAGGTGGCC
>PWFS01000173.1 GCA_003554145.1 Halobacteroidaceae bacterium
AAATAAGCAGGCCAATCAGGATAAAACCAGCAGCTACCGGGCCGGTAAGCTGGATGCCCAGCGGTTCAGCAGTACTGCTGCCAAAAAATTGAAATAATAGGCCCATGGTCAGGGAGGATAGGGCCAGAACCGATTTAAGGACAATACCCTGGGCCCCGAAATACATGGATTCTCGCCGGCGGCCGGTTACCATTTCATCCACGTCAGTTATATCTGCCACCAGGGCATTGGGAATAATAAAGAGGGAGGCCAGGGGAATACCCAGCAGGGCCAGGACCAGTAATCCAAAGGCATAGGGGCTGAGGGGAATAAAGGGATCGTTGAAAAAGTAAATCAGGGGCAGGAGAACAACAAAGGCCCCCATGCTGAACATCATAATCGCCTTTTTGCCCCATTTTTTGGCAGCAATATTGATCAGGGGGAAACAGAGCAGGGCCACTCCAAAAGCAGCACCCAGGAAAATGCTGCTCTGACCTTCCCGGGCCCCAATTAAAACGGTAACATAATAGGGCACCCCCATGGTAATAATGTTAAAGCCAAACCAGTACAGGGCATTGCCCACCAGGTAAACCAGAAAAGCACGGTTCTGAAAAGTTTTCTTTAAAGCCTCCACCAGGTTCAAACCCGCGGGGCGGGCCCGGGAAAACCGGCGCTCATCAACTGCAAACACCGGCATATACAGGAAAATCAGGGCAATTCCCCCCATGATCCAGACCATGGCCCCGAAACCGAACCTTTCAATCAGGGGACCGGAGGCTACCATGGCCAGGGCAGTTCCCAGGATAATAAAAATGGCCTGCATGGTGCTCAGGTCAACCCGCTCGTTACGGTTGCGGGCAATTTCCGGCAGCAGAGCCAGATAGGGACAGACATAAAAGGTAAAAAAGAAAAAGAATAAGCCCAGCATCAGGGCCAGGTACAGCACATTAAGGGTACTTTCCTCAGCCACCGGGGATAAAAGATTGCAATGGTCACCGCGGTCAGGGGCAGTCCGCCCCAGAATAGGAAGGGCCAGCGTCGGCCCCGGGCCGCCCGGGAATTATCCGACCAGTTGCTGATTATCGGGTCAGCCAGAGCATCCACTACCCGGCCGAAAAAAAAGATGGAACAAAAAACTCCGGCGGCCACCAGGGGGCTGCGCACTGCATCTCCCGGGGGCACGTAATAAAACATCAGCCAGGTGGTTAGAACCCTCTCCAGCAGATTAAATCCAGCTCCCCCCGCGGCATAGAATAACCGGTTCATAAACGGCAACGGCGCCACCCCTTCCCCTTCATCTCCAGAACCGCCTGGAGTTTCTTAGCTCCCGGCTCCTTTAATTATTTCTTTATAATAATCCAGGTACAGCGGAACAATTTTATCGCTGGAAAAATTTTCTATCACCCTCTGCCGGCCAGCCTGCCCCATCTGCTGCTGCAGATCCGGGTTTTTTAGAATTTCCAGGGCCCGTTCGGCCATCTGATCCACCCCGCCTACCGGGGCCAGCCAGCCCGTTTCCCCGTGAACCACAACTTCCGGAATTCCCCCGGTACGGGACGCTATAACCGGGACCTCGCAGGCCATGGCTTCGATATTAACCAGGCCAAAGGCTTCTTTTTCCGAGGGTAGCAGCATAAGATCGGCAATGGAAAGGAGAGGAATAATATTGTCCTGGGCTCCCAGAAAAACAACCCGGTCCTCAATGTTTCGCTCCGCAACCAGCCCCCCAACTTCCTCCCGGTCAGGACCATCACCCACCAGGAGCAGTCGAGCGGGAATTTTTTCCTGGATCCGGGCAAATATTTCCACCACATCCGTCACCCTTTTCACGGGCCGGAAATTGGAAATGTGCAGGATTAATTTCTCCTCCCGGGACCGGTAGCGCAGTCGGCAGGGAATGGTTTCTGGATCCATCCGGCGGTACTCCCCGGGATCAACAAAGTTGTAAATACAGCGCACCGGGCGCTCCAGATTAAAGACTTCCCGGGTCCTGGCAATCAGGTCCCTGGAAACTGCGGTCAGTCCCGGGCTGGTCTGAATGGCATGCCGGGTGGTTCGAAAAAAGGACTCGTGATTGCCCACCAGGGTAATGTCGGTTCCATGAAGAGTAGTCACCTGGGTCGTCGGCCGATCCACCATGGTCAGAGCCTGCTGCACGGCCAGGGCATGGGGCACCGCATAATGGGCATGGACCACATCCAGTTCCTGTTCCTCTACCACCCCGGCAATACGGTTCATCAGGGCCAGAAAATAGGGGGGGAAAGGAAAAAGGTCATAATGAGGAGTGGTTACCCGGTGATAAAAGATGTTCTCGTGAAACTGGAGGCGAAAGGGCTGATTGTAGCTGATAAAGTGAACCTGATTACCCCGCAGGGCCAGGTGCCGACCCAGTTCTGTGGCCAGGACCCCGCTGCCTCCATAAGAAGGAAAACAAACCATGCCGATTTTCATGACCGGTCCTCCTCCCGCTCCCAGAAAAGTCCCGGAATCAGGGGTGGTTGGGGAGTATACAGCGGTTCTCCGTAATCGGTTCCCCCCTGACGCCCCCAGTACAGGCAGCGGCTCTCAATTCTTTTCCAGAAATCCGGCGCATTGAGATTGGTAGGAAAACTCTCCTCTTTCCGCTGGAACTGGGATCTGTAGCAGGCGATGGCCTCCATTTTTCCAGAAAAGGCGCTGGAAATATCAACAATTATGGAGGGGCTGATATGCGGGGGTGGAGCATAGTAAAAAATCCTACCGGGGTTGAAGGGCGGGCTCTTGGTGGTATAGTTTTTCAATCCGGCCACGAAAAAAGCCCGACGCAGCAGATTCCCCCCATTTTCATGATCGGGGTGATGGGAAAACCAGTACGGAGCCAGGATGAGGCGGGGCTTTAGATAGCGAATTGATTCCACCACAATTTCCAGCTGCTCTTCATTGTCCTGTACCCCCAGATCGGGCAGTCCCAGGTTCAAACGGTGGGAAAGCCCCATTATTTCAGCTGCCTCGGCTGCTTCCCGGGCCCTGATTTCCGGGCTCCCGTTGCTGCCCTTTTCGCCCCGGGTTAAATCAACGCCCACTACCCGAAACCCCTTCCGGGTATGAGTTATTATGGTCCCCCCGATAGCCAGCTCCAGATC
>PWFS01000252.1 GCA_003554145.1 Halobacteroidaceae bacterium
CATATTGGTCTCCACTGCCACCTGATCCGGAAAGGAAAAATCCTGGGGATCTATTCCCTCCCGGCGCAATAAATACTGGAGGTACTGCCGGGAGAAATACCTGATTTCACCCTGCCCGGGAGCCCGTCCCAGGTCAATTCCCACCAGGTTATCCCATTCATCTGCGTCATTCTCGGGGGCCAGGAGATCGACAAAGCTGATCCGAGAACTGGCAACTGTTATATTTTCTTCCACCGTTAAAGGTGCGCCCCCTGCAGCTGAAGAAAACAGCACCATTAGAATTACTATCAGCAGGAGTTTCATTTTAATTATCTCCTCAACTGAGCGGCCAGGCGCAGAATCTCATCGGCAGCCTGTATGCTCTGGGAGTTCACTTCATAAGCCCTTTGAGCGCTAATCATGTCTACCATTTCTTCCACAACCTTGACATTGGACATCTCCAGGTAACCCTGACCAACGGTACCCAGGCCGTCCAGTCCTGGATAACTGATAATGGGGTCCCCCGAAGCCACAGTGGGCTCATAAAGATTGCGGCCGGTACTGTGAAGACCGCTGGGATTGGTAAAACGGGCCAGTTCAATCTGCCCTATTTCCCTCATATCGGTATCTCCAGCCTCCTGTACCGCAACAATCCCTTCTCCGGAAATGGAAATGGCCGTGGTGTCCTGGGGAATATAGATTTCCGGCAGGAGAGGCAGACCGTCGGAAGTAACCACCCGTCCCTCCCGGTCAATCTTGAAAGACCCATCCCGGGTATAGGCTACTGAACCATCGGGCCGCAGAACCTGAAAAAACCCGTCACCTTCTATTACCAGGTCAAGGGGATTATCAGTGCTCTGTATACTGCCCTGGGTGAAAATTTTCTGGGTGGCAGCGGGACGAACTCCGTGTCCCACCTCAATTCCCGTGGGGATTTCTGATCCCAGGGCTGTTGGTGAACCGGCCTGCCGCAGAGTCTGGTACATCAGGTCCTGAAAATTGACTCGACTTTTTTTGAAACCGGTGGTATTAACATTGGCCAGGTTATTGGAAATATTATCAATATGGAGCTGCTGGGCTTCCATACCCGTGGCAGCTGTCCAGAGTCCTCTTAACATCAGGAAAGCCTCCTTTTCATAGCTGGGCCTGCTTCAATCAATCCACAGGCGGGGCCTCCCTTAAATGGGTCCGGCCCTTAGCTTTTTTCAGGTTATCTGGTATTTCCAACCTGATTTACTGCTTTTTCCAGGGTTTCATCCTGGGCTCTAATCGCACTCTGTCCTGCTTCAAACAATCGCACTGCACTGATCATCCTGGTCATTTCCAGCACCGGATTAACATTGGATCCTTCCAGGTAACCGGCCATAACTTCCCTTTCTATGAGTTCCGGTTCTCCTGCCTCCTCTGGTGCTGCATAGAGATTATCTCCCTCCCGGGTTAATTCCTGGGGGCTGGCGAACTCAACTACCGCCAGTTCTCCGGCATAGAAAAACTCATCAGCAAATATCGGTTCTCCTTCCCGATCCAGAACCTGATAGCCGGATTGATTGACCAGGAAACCGTCTTCGTTCCGGGTAAAAGCACCATCCCGGGAATAGCGGGGTCCTTCCGGGGTTTCCAGGACGAAAAAACCAGGACCGGCAATGGCAAAGTCATAGGGGTTTTCCGTATATTGGGCAGGCCCCTCCTGGAAATCCGTGTAAGAATAGCGGGCTGCCACGCCCGGGTTCAGACCTCCTATTGCCCTGCGGCTGTCCTGATCCAGGCGGGTCATAAACATGTCGGCAAAAGATTCGGTTAGCACCCGTTGCTTTTTGAAGCCCGTAGTTTCTACATTGGCCAGATTTCCGGCAATTATATCCTGGCGGTCCTGGGCCGCCAGTAAACCGCTGGCAGCAGAATATAACCCTCTAATCATCAACTTCCCTCCCTTCTTTAATATATTATTACCTACCACCTGATTTTCTTTGTCCTTACCCAGTCCCATTTTTGGGGACTCAGACCTCGGTATCCAGTATTCCCCCCCGGGGATCATCTGGATCCAGTTTCTGGCGGCGGATGTCTCCCCTGCCCTTTTCTTTTGTGGCTTCGGCCCCCCTTTTTTCCTCTGTTTTTTCGGTGCTGCCCACTCTCTGGCGTTGACGCTCCTGTTCCCGGTTCATTCTGATCCAGAGAGAGCCCTGTACATTCTGGAATTCGGCATGCTGAATCCCTTTAATCCGATTCGCTTCCAGGGAAGCCTGGACTATATTCCAGCTGTCAACCGGCCCGCTCATAATACCATCTCCTTACATGGTGCGATAAGCAATATCTCCTCCGCTGAGCACCAGCATGGTCCGACCTCTTTTTTCCGGCACCTTATGCCTGGTCCCGGCAATATCAATGGTTACCCCCGGATGCAGGGTCTGATGAACCTTTACACTCCCCTGGCGGGAAGTCATAATCTTTTCCTGGAGGTCTTCTTTTTCCTGTTCTACCCTCTTTAATTCCTTTTCCAGGTGGGCCCGGGTTTGCAGGAGCTGCTGGAGTTGTTCCTGGCGCTCCTCAGAAAGGAGTTTTTTTTCCGCGGCCTTTTCCAGCAGGCGAACTGCTTTTTTAATCTTATTCAGATTATCGGATAGTTCTTGAGAATCTTTTAACTTTTGCTGATATTTTTCCCGGATTTCTGGATCCACACCTACTATCACCTCGGTCCGGGTAGCAAGGGAAGAACCAATAACGCTGGCTTCCACGTTTAATCCCGCCATAATGCTGCCTCCGGAGATTAAGCCCCGCCCCTTTACCACTATTTTCCCCCCGGTGCTGACCTGGCTGTGCATGATAGCATCCCCGATAATAACATCGCCGCGGGCTTCGATATTACCATTTTCCACGAATTTTACCTGAACATCTTCCCCTGATTTTATCTGGCTCTTTCCTTTTCCCACATAGCCCTTGCGAATCAGCACCCTGCTCCTGCTGATAATAGTCCCGCCGGAAACACTGCCCCGAACTTCTACTTCTCCTTCAGCCTCTACTTTAAAGCCGTCGGTTACATTGCCGTCAACAATAACTGCCCCCAGGAACTTTATGTTCCCCGTAGAAAGATCCACATCTCCCCGGACCTGATGAACGGGTA
>PWFS01000164.1 GCA_003554145.1 Halobacteroidaceae bacterium
ATTCCCTGCTCCCCATTATTTCCCGGTAGCAGCACTCCAGGATCCGATTGAATTCTTCCGGATCAGGTCCTGGAGCAGTCTTGAATTTTTCCTGGCAAAATCTCCACATAAGTATTCAGGCTTTTTTGCACGCCCAACTCCCTGGGATATAAAAAGGGACCGACCCGGGGGTCGATCCCTCTCTTTAGCGGCTCAATTCATAGATTACCCGGGCTGTGATTTCCAGGCCCTGATAAAAACAATCCAGGGATAGGTTTTCATTGGGGGCGTGATTGTCTTCATCGGCATTGGCATAGGGCACAATTATAGAGGGCTGCTTCAGGATTCTGGTCCAGACATAATCGGGCAAACTACCCCCGGTAGCAGGGAGGGCCACGGGTTTTTCCCCGGTAGCCTCCTGCACCGCCTGCAGCACCCTTTCACATACTTCCAGGCCGGGGTCGGTCCGGGATGGATACATATATCCCTGGCGGGTAACCTGAACCCCGGGATGCATCCCCTGAATATGCTGTTTAAGGAGTTCAAAAATTTCCGGGGGATCCTGATCAGCCACCAGGCGGCAGTCCATCTTGGCGCTGGCCCGGGCCGGAATAATGGTCTTGGTCCCCTGACCCTGATAGCCGCTGCTCAGGCCGTTAATACTCATGGTAGGCTGCAGGGTCAGGCGCCAGTAAAAGTCTTCCTGTTCCAGGTCAATTTTTTCCACTCCAAAATTGCGGGCAATCTGCTCGGGCTCAAAGTCCATGTTCCGGATCAACTCCTGATCCTTGGCCGTTGGTGGCCGGACCTGATCATTAAAGCCCTTGACCCGAACCCGATCCTGTTCATCCTTCATGGATGACAGAATTTTTACCAGTTCCCAGGCCGCGTTGGGAATAACGCCACCCTTGTTGCCGGAATGATTATCTCCCGCTGCAGTCTGCAAACTCATTTCCAGGGCCAGCATGCCCCGCACCCCGTAATAGATAGCCGGCGCTCCGCTTTCATGGAGGGGGCCGTCGGAAGTGTAGACCAGGTCAGCTGCCAGGAGTTCCTGATTTTCCGAAGCAAACTCGGCCAGGTGAGGGCTGCCGCTTTCCTCCTCCCCCTCCAGGATAAATTTGATTTTCAAAGGCAGGTCGCCCCGGACCTGCAAATAGGAATGCACTGCCAGGAGGTGACATAACAGCTGCCCTTTATTATCCCCGGTACCCCGGCCATAGAGGCGGCCATCCCGCTCCGTGGGCTCAAAGGGAGGACTGATCCATTCCTCCAGGGGTTCGGGAGGCTGCACATCATAATGCCCGTAAAAAAGCAGGGTAAAATCACCACTGCCCACTTCCCCGTAAACCACCGGGAAACCCCTGGTGGGAAGGGTCCGAGCTGAAATCCCCAGGTCTTCCATTATCTCCAACAGGAGGTGGGCACACTCCTCAACTCCCTCCCCTCGGGCGCTGATGCTGGGCTGGGCTACCAGTCTTTTCATAATATCCAGGTACTCCTCTTTCTTGCTGCGAATATGCTCCAGGGCTGCCTGGTACTCCTCTCTGCCAATTGGGTTCTTCTTATCAGCCAATGATTTTCACTCCTCCCATATAGTCATGCAGTACCGGGGGAATATGGACCTGCCCCTTCTCATCCTGGAAATTTTCAATTATTGCCGCAACGGTCCGCCCTACAGCCAGGCCCGATCCATTTAATGAGTGGAGAAACTGGGAGCGGCCTCCTTCAGCAGGACGGAAGCGCAGCCCGATACGGCGGGCCTGGAAATCGGTAAAGTTACTGCAGGAGCTAACTTCCCGATATTTATCCGAACTGGGCAGCCAGACCTCCAGGTCATAGGTGTAGGCCGAGGCAAATCCCAGGTCTCCTCCGCACAGCACGACCCGTCGATAGGGTAATTCCAGTAATTCCAGCATTTTTTCCGCTTCTCCCACCAGGATTTCCAGTTGGGCAAAGGACTGATCGGGATGGACCAGGTTAACCAGCTCCACCTTGTTAAACTGATGCTGGCGGATTATGCCCCGGGTATCCCGGCCGTGAGCTCCGGCTTCAGCCCGAAAACAGGGGCTGTAGGAGCAGATTTTGACCGGCAGTTCCTCCTCCTCCAGGATTTCATCCCGGTGCAGATTGGTCAGGGGTACTTCGGCCGTGGGGATCAGATAAAAGCCGTTGTTTTCCACCCGGAACATATCCTCTTCAAATTTGGGAAGCTGGCCTACCCCGAACATGCTATCCCGGTTGGCCATGAAAGGCGGAACCACTTCCCGGTAGGAATGATGGCGGCGGTGATAGTCCAGGAAAAAATTGGTCAGGGCCCGCTCCAGGAGCGCTCCTTCATTCTTCATGAAATAAAAACGGCTGCCTGCTACCTTGGACCCCCGCCTGCTATCTATAATATCCAGTTTTTCTCCCAGTTCCCAGTGGGGTAGGGGTTCAAATGCGAAACTGGTCGGTTCTTTCCACCTTTTAACCTCCTGATTTTCCTCTTCATCTGCCCCCGGCGGGACCCCTTCAGCGGGAATATTGGGAATCCAGTCCAAAAATTCCTGCCACTCCTTTTCTACCTCCCGCCTTTCTGTTTCCAGCTCCTTAATCCGGCCGGCAACCCTCTGCATTTCCTCAATTTTGTCCCCGGCTTCCTCCCCTTCCCGTTTGGCCCGGGCAATCTCCTGGGAAACCTGATTGCGCTCCTTTTTCAGATTTTCCTCCTCCTGCAATAGCTGCCGCCTTTTCTGATCCAGGTCCCGGAAAGGGCTCAGATCCAGTTCCGGATCCCGGACCCGAAGACGCTGATTGCAGTGCTCCAGGTTCTCTCTGAGCATGCGGTGATCAAGCATGGGCTTTTCCTCCTCCTTATTTTTAAAAAAATATAAAAAACCTCCCATCCCCGGCAAGGGGACGAGAGGCTGATCTCCCGCGGTGCCACCCCAGTTGGTCAACACCCACTTAAAGGTTTTTAACGGAACTACCCGGTGTCAGGACACACTCCCGGAGTGGATTTCGGGGGTTTCCAGGCCGGCTTCCAGCTGCCGCCGGCTCTCTGAGGCTGGAATTACTCCCTACTTGGCTCCGCTCA
>PWFS01000257.1 GCA_003554145.1 Halobacteroidaceae bacterium
AAGAGTTTAAAAAGCCAGAATCCTGTTCCAGGCCGGTGCTTTATTTATTATTCGGGGAGTGAACTTATATGGAAAACTTTTTCAAATACTTTATTCCGCTCCTGCAGCAGTTATTTCTGGTTCTGCTTATAATCCTGGGTATAAGCACCGCCTATGCTTTTGCGGAAAACCTGCGCCTGCCTGGAAGAATTGCTCCCCTGGAAATTGAGTACATGGGCATAAAATTCCGGGGCCGGAGATTATTGATTGGCCTGATCAGCGCAGCTTTGCTCCAGGTTTTAATCCTGATTTTAAATTTTTTGGTTCAGGATTTCTGGGGAGGGCCTGGTTTTCTCCTCTTTTACCTGATCCTCCTGTCCCTGGGAGCAGGAGTTTTTGTTTATACCCTGGATCAATTAATTTTTCTCTCGGGAGTGGCCGGGGTTTATTTCAGCAACCTGTTCAAGGGCAAAGATGCCTGACTGCCGGGTTGCGGGGACCTACAGAAAATGTTATCGTAGAGATGAAAAAATTAAGCAGGAGGGTTTTATGTGGCTTCCCAATCCGATTTTACAGCCGATACTTCTTATGATAGCTACTGGTCATTAATAAAAAAGTTTTTCTGGGCCTATCTCCATCCCAAAAAACTAATGTTTTTCCTGGTTCAGTTCGCCCATATTATCGTTGCCGTTTTAACCCTCATCCCCCCGTTAATTATCCGGGAAATAATTGACGAAGCCATCCCCCGGGGAATCATGGAGCAGATCATTTTCCTGGTTTTACTGGCCCTGGGGGTATATGCCCTGGAAGCAGGGATTCGGGGTTTTAAAGCCTACTACGGCCACGTGGTGGCCCAGGAAATCACCAGGGATATGCGCAACGACCTTTATTCCCATTATCAGCGCCTCAACCTTGGTTTTCACGATAATAAAAAAACGGGAGAATTGATGTCCCGGGTAGTGGATGATCTCAACCGGATGCAGGAATTTGTTCATCACGGGCCGGAAGCCCTGGTGGGCTCCCTGGCCCTGCTGGTGGGAACCGTAGGGGTTATGTTCTTTTTGAGTGTTCGGCTGACCCTGGTTTCCCTGATTTTTGTTCCTGTTCTTTTGATTTTTTCCCGCTTCATGCTCAAAAAGATGCACATGGCCTTCCGGGAAACCCGGGAAAGAAAGGCCATCATGCATGATCGCCTGGAGGATAATCTGGCGGGTATACAAATTATTAAGGCATTTGCCAACGAGGAAGAGGAATATGATCGTTTTGCCTTTACCAATGAAAAACACAAGGAAGCTCGTTTTAAGGCCATAAAGTACATGAGCCTGCTTTTCCCCGGTTCCCGCTTTATGAACTCGTTTGGAATTCTGACGGTCTTGAGCTATGGAGGCTACATGGTGGTCCTAGGGGAAATAACGGTGGGAACCATTGTTGCTTTTTACGGTTTTCTAACCCAGTTCCGGGTTCCCCTGCTGCAGCTGGTGCATATGACTGAAGGCTTAAGTCGTTTTTTTGCCAGCGCAGAACGCTTTTTCCATCATCTGGAAATTGAACCGGGGATCAAAGAAAGAAAAGGCAGTTATGGCAATCCGGTCCAGGGCGAAGTTGAATTCCGGGAGGTTAACTTCTCCTATAATGCCGGGGAAAAGGTTTTAAAAGGGATTAATTTTCACGTGGGGAAAAAGGAATCGGTGGCCCTGGTGGGACCCAGTGGGGCCGGAAAAACCAGTATAATCAGGCTGATCCCCCGGCTTTATGAAGTTAATTCTGGCCAGGTTTTAGTGGATGGAATTGATGTGCGGGACTGGAAAGTTAAAGACCTGCGTTCCAGCATGGCCATGGTCATGCAGGATGATTATCTTTTCAGTGATTCAGTGGCAGAAAATATTGCCTATGGCCGCCCGGATGCCAGCCGGGAGGAAATTATCGAGGCCGCCCGGGCCGCCAATGCCCACCAATTTATCCTGGAACTGCCCCAGGGTTATGAAACCCCGGTGGGGCAGAGGGGGCTCAAGTTATCCGGAGGTCAGAGGCAGCGGGTTTCCCTGGCCCGGGCCTTTTTAAAGGATCCCAGTATTTTAATCCTGGATGAGGCCACCTCGGCGGTAGATATTCAAACTGAAAAGTTGATCCAGGAGGCAATTGCCCGGATTACCGCTGATCGAACCACCTTTATTATTGCCCACCGCCTGTCCACCATCCGTAATGCTGATGAAATCCTGTTCATAGATGACGGCCTGGTTAAAGAAAGGGGCACCCATGAGGAGTTAATGAACAGGGAAGGGGATTATTCCCGGTATTATCAGCTGCAGTTTGCCCGGGAACAGACGGTATCCTGAACAGAAGTAAATTAGCGTAAAAATTCATGGAGGGGGAGTGAAAAAATGAAAAGAATGGTTGCTTTGCTCCTTTTATTTGGCCTGCTGATCCCTTTAACCGGGGTAAGTGCCGATCAATTCCATACCGGACGCTATACCCTGGTGCGGGAATCGGAATGGGAACTTTTGACTTCCTATGATGAGGTTAACCGCTATCAACACCCCCAGGAATTTCTGGATATTGCCGATAACTATATAGAAGAAATTACAGTTTACCTGGGGCGGGAGGATTGGTTTACCAATCTTTATCATGAAAGGATAGAATTTATTGCCACAGCAGCCCTGCCCAGCCGACCCACAGCCAGCCATATTATTGCCCTGAACCGGCACCGCCTGGGCCTGGACAATGCACCGGTGGCCCGGGAAATAACCAGCCTTATTGTCCGCAGCTATAACTCCTATACCCTGAAAATAGGAATCAGCGCCGCCATGCAGGATCGCTTTGGAACCAACATAGCTCCCTATAACTGGGGACAGGATCCTCATATTCTGGCCAGGCAGCATACAGATCAGGAGCAGTACCTCCAGGAAGTGGGAGCCCCCGGTTGGCCGCGCCACCTGGATCTCTATTATCCCGGGGATGATCGAGAAGGCCTTTTTGTTTTAAGTCAATCCTTCGTGGAATTTTTGCTGGAGGAGTTTGGGGTCGAAGCCTTCATGGAGGTATATGATTCCCCTGACCTGGAGGGTGCCTATAA
>PWFS01000055.1 GCA_003554145.1 Halobacteroidaceae bacterium
CCATAACCGCTCCGAAGCCCGCTCCTGCAGAAATTCCTACCAGATAAGGGTCGGCCATGGGATTGCGCAGCAATCCCTGAAAAACCCCGCCCGCCATCCCCAGGGCACCTCCTACTACCAGCCCTAACACAATGCGGGGCAGGCGCAGCCGCACCAGGATTGTCCTCCAGGAGGCATATTCTGTCTGAGAATCCATTAAAATACCGGGGATTTTCTGCCAGGGAATATTAACACTACCCCAGGCCAGAGCTAAAAGCGCTCCACCCCCCAGGAGAATAATCAGCCCCAGAAGGACCGAACCACGACGACTGCGCTCCCCACCCATTTTATTGCACTGCACCTCCAATAATCTCAAATACCAGTTCCAGTCCCTCTATAATCCGGGGCCCCGGGCGCACCATCAGGTCGGGGTTCACAAAGAATACATTCTCATTTTGAACAGCGGTAATATCCTCCCAGCTGCTACGGTCATAAACCCGGTCATCCTCCCAGGGCACGATTATTATTTCAGGATCACTGGCAATTACTTCTTCCTCACTGTAGGGGGCCCATTCCTGCTGCAGATCGCCGGCAATGTTCTCTCCCCCGGAAATTATTATTATGTCATGGACAAAAGTGTTGGGGCCTGCAGTCATAAGGGGTTCATCCCAGACCTCATAATAAACCCGGGGAGTGGCTTCCAGTTCGGCAGCCTTCTCCCGAATTTCGGCTATCCTTTCTTCCATCCAGTCCAGCAACTCTGCAGCCTGCAGGGAATGGCCGGTTATCTCGCCAATCCATTCTATACTGTTCAGAGTTTCATCAATGGTAGAGGGATCCACTACCGCTACCGGAAAGCCCAGCTCTTCTATTTTTTGCCGGTCTTCATCCATGCCGGCAGTCATAAACACCAGGTCAGGCTCTTTATCTACTATGGCTTCAAAATCCACATTGATATCTCCCACTTTGGGTTTCTCCAGCGCTGCTTCCGGATAATCACAGTGATTGCTGACGCCGATAATCTCTTCATCCAATTCCAGGGCAAATAGTATTTCGGTTACTGCCGGAGCCAGGGAGATCAGTCGAGTGGGGGTATGGTCCAGTTCTATTTCCCGACCCAGATCATCCACAAAGGAGTTCGCCTGAACCAGCCCACCCACCATTAAAATCAGCATAAGTACCAACAACAATGTTTTTTTCATTAAAAATTACCTCCTCAGAATAATTAATGGTACAAAGAATAAACCCCAAACCTTAATCTGGGGTTAAAGCATTTTTCACCACCCCTTTCCCCGAAGGCTTGGCTGCAGTACCGGCAGGCAGGTCTCCTGGCTCCAGTTCATCACCCCTGCCTCCCTTCCCCGCAAAAAGCGAGTGGATAATGGCAGAAGCTCCCTGACTACAGTGGCGGGTCCGCACCCTTTAGCCCCCTGGGGCTTACGGGTTTCCCTATTAATCCACTTGGAACCTGTCGGCATGAGCTATTCAATTCTCCTCTTTATTAATTCGGGGCTGCTCTCCAAATCCCTTTTCAGGTCACGGGATTTTTTGGAGTTTTTCCCTGCAGAACGGCCAGGAGATCCTCGGCAACCATACGGGCCATTTTTTCCCGGGTAGCAAAGGAGGCACTGCCAATATGGGGAGCAACAACTACCCGCGGGTTTTCCAGCAGAGGATCACTGGCATCAATCGGCTCCCGGGCAAAAACATCCAGTCCCGCTGCAAAAATTTTTTCCTGAAGTAGAGCCTGGTTAAGAGCCTCCTGATCCACCACCGGACCCCGGGCAGTATTAATCAGGACCGCATTTTTTTTCATCAGTTCCAGTTCCCGGGCCCCTATAAGGTTCTCGGTAGCCGGGGTCAGGGGCACATGCAGGCTGACAAAATCGCTTTCCTGCAGCAGTTCATCCAGTTCCACCTTCCGCGCTCCTGTTTCCTTTTCCAGTTCCGGTTTAGGGTTACGACTATAGTAAAGGATATCCATATCAAACCCCAGGCCCCGACGGGCCACAGCCTGGCCGATCCGGCCGGCACCAATAATTCCCAGGGTCTGGCCCTGTACATCCTGCCCCAGGAATAATTGGGGGCCCCAGCTTTTCCAGTGACCCGCCCGGGTGTATTGATCAGCCTTCACCAGGGATCGGGCAGCAGCAAGAAGCAGACCCCAGGCCAGGTCAGCAGTTGTTTCGGTAAGAACCCCAGGGGTATTGGTTACCACAATACCCTGCTGGCGGGCCTGATCCACGTCAATATTATCATAACCTACAGCATAATTGGCTATTACCTTAAGATGAGAACCCGCCTCCAGAATTTCCCGGTCAATAGGATCGGTGAGCAGGGTCAGCAAACCATGGACTCCTTTAATTTCTTCCAACAAAACCTCCCGGGGCGGAGGAGTTTCCCCCTCCCAGACTCGAACCTGACATTTCTCCCGCAGCATTTCCAACCCTTCTGCGGGAATTCTCCTGGTAACAAATACTTTAAACATGTTGGCCCTCCTAACTTCGAATTTTACAAAACCTTTGCCCCCGGCATCCCTGACATTTCTGGCTGGGATATTGCCTTGAGCTTAACTGAACCAATATGATTATTATGCAGGGTTTCTACAACAGGATTCAATTCTTCCTAAATAAGTAAATTCCCACCAGTTACAAAGGGATGGTTTCCTGCTTTTATGAACCTAGCCTGCAAAGCAGGAACCATTCTTAGTCCAGCGGCTTAACTTCGGCCAGTGTCCGTTTCACAGAGTTCTGGGTTCCTTGAACATTTCTTGTATCAGGGAAATAGTCTAATTATCACTTTCCTTTTTACTGCTGCTGCCAACACATATATCCGGGTTAAAAAAACGATTATAGCTATATTGTATCACAGAAACCCTGCCAGTTCATAACCACTTAAAGAAGGGGCGAGTTCGGGGCAGGTAAAGTTACATTTTGAGGCCCATTCTCCTTTAAACGAAAAAAGAAAAACGCCTGTTGCCAGGCGCAAAACTTTTAATATGGAGCGGAAGATGGGATTCGAACCCACGACCCCAACCTTGGCAAGGTTGTGCTCTACCGGCTGAGCTACTTCC
>PWFS01000220.1 GCA_003554145.1 Halobacteroidaceae bacterium
ATTTACGTTTACCCTCTCCGAACTGATTTCCGTGCTATCCTCACAGAGACATCTTAAGTTATCGCTAATTAGGAGCTACGGGGTAGCTTTTGCACAAGCGGGTTTACTGAACATTTACGTAATGAAGAGAACTGTTTTAATATTCATTTTAGTTTTTCTTTTTTCCTGGAGTTGTCTGGCTTTCGGGGAAAGCATTCCGGTAGATCGGGTTGAGTTTGCAAATCAGATGGATAGTTTGCTGGAGGGCTATGATTTTTATGGCCGGTTTTCAGGAACTATACTGCTGGCAGATGAGGAAGGAGTAATATATCAAAAAAGTATTGGCTACCGGGATTTTGAGGCTAAACTGCCCAATGCTCCAGGTTCCATTTTTGGCATAGCAAGTATCAGCAAGTCATTTACTTCTGCGGCAATTATGAAGCTTGTGGAAGAAGGGAAATTGGATCTGGATGACACCGGGGCGGGTAGCAGTTACTTCAATGCAGGATGATATTTCCCTGATGGATGTTTTCTTTCAACAGGAAAAAGCCGAGGATGGAAGCATTTTTGAACTGGTAAATGAAATAGCCCGGGCTTTTGGTAATGAGGATTTTCGGTTTATTAGAAGAAATTCAGTATTAATGATTAGACTGATAGTATCAGAATCCAGACTGGAAGATACCTGGAAAGATATAATAGGAGAAACCGGGGATTTCATCTCCTACAATGTCTATAGCCTTCCCAGAGAGTGTTCAGATTCAAATTTCTGGTATAGCGTCAGAATGGTTTATGAAAAAAAGGAAGTCGGTTTGCGTCTCAACCTGACTGCAAGAGGTAATATTGAAGGAATGCATATTGACCGTAACTTTTCTTTTGGTGGCCCCCGAACTGTCGAGACCACAATTATTGATCATAAAACCCTTTTTGTTGATGGGTTCAGATATAGGTATCCCGACGCCTATATAGTTAATGAGCGGGATGGATGGTTGTTGAGAACCCATCTGGGAGAACTTGCATTAGAGCTGTAAATTGCCATAAATAAAATAATTGGTGGTAATTGAACTGGTTTTAGGATCTCTGACTTCTATTCCTGTTCAGGAAAAACCCGGTTTGTTCTCGATTGAAAAAAACTGGACAGGAAATCAAAAGTGCATTTTCAGAGACTATCAGGCAGGTTTTCCACAACTGCTTTTAGAAAACCCCTGGGCAATAATTGATTAGAAATATCCTTATTGAAACTTACCCGATCGGAAAATGGTTGGGCACCACTGGTTTTGTCAGCCAGGGAAACAAATCAGGAAAATCCCTGCAGCCATTAAACAGCAGAAAAAATCAGCAAGTGTTCCTATCTCCATTGTCCTGATCAAAGCTTATTATAAGAGAAGGCATATCAACCGCTTACCTGGAAAAAAAAATAAAAGCAGGGCAGGTCTTAAAGCTGTTCAGTTGCAAAAATTATTTTTGGTTTTTCAAAAATTTTAAGGGATTAAAAAAATTCTTAAAATAGGTGGTGAAAACATGGTAGAGGAATATCAGGGAAATACGTATTCAGTCATGTCGTTAGTTATGGGGATCCTGTCAATATTGCTTTTTCCTTTAATTGGCTGGATTCCGGGTTTAATTGGCCTGATGGTAAGCAGGAGAAGTCCCGGGGAAAGAGGGGAGAGTTTAGCAGTAGCAGGAAGGATCTGCTCTATCGTTGGAATTTCCCTCAGCGCAATGTCCATTATTATTGTTGTAGCCGGGTTAGTTCTGTTTTCCTTTCGACAGGGCTATTAAAAAAGGCTCCCCTTTTTTGAATACATCAATGTTTTTGAGTTAGATGTCATATCTGTAGGATCCCGATTTTTATTTCCAATTCCTGCAGGACTTTTTTCCCTTGACTGACTATTATGAAAAGGCGGTATTGATGTTCTGAAACTTTTTTCCTATGAGCAGGCCCGGCCTCCGTATTTTTAAATTATTCCCCCAAAAAGCTCAACTTAACAGGATTGACCAGTGAGGTAAAACCAATCGGAACAGGTTTAACTAGTTATTAAGCCTCCGATGGGATAATAGAATTAATCATCCGGCACATTAATGGGATCATGACCAGAATTTTTTATGATTAATGCTACAGATTTAAGAAGCCATTTTTATGGTCAAATCTCCGACTTTCCATAGGAAAATTGACCATCATTGCTTTAAAAAGAGTAAAAGAATTGGAAGTTCTGTCTTAAAACGTTTGGTGATTATTTTATACAAGGAAGGGTTGCCTTGAAAAAAATTGCTGCCTTTTATTTCTCCGGAACAGGAAATACCTGGTGGGTATCACAGAGGCTGGCCCACTCTTTAAAAGCCCTGGGTGCTACAGCCACTTTCTATTCTATTGAAGAATTAAGCATAGGTAGTGCAAACAGGTTAATTGCTGATTGTAATATTGTTGGGTTTGGGTACCCGGTATACGGGTCAGATGTTCCGGCCATAATGAAGGACTTTATGGGCAGACTCAACCCTGCTGAAAAGGACACTTTTCTTTATTGCTCCCAGTGGCTCTGGTCGGGTGACGGGGCCCGTATAGGAACCGAATTCATTGATAGAAGTTTTCGGGTTAAGTGGTCAGAACACTTCAATATGCCTAACAATGTCTCTGTTTCCATTTTCAGGCTGCCGTACACCAATGATAAAAACCGCATGGAAAAAGTCTTAAAGAAAACGGATGTCAAAATACAGAGATTTGCCCAGAGGATTGGCCAGAGGCCTTTTCGGAGAGGTTTTAATATACTATCGGCAATGTCGGGAGGCCTGCAGCGGGTGCCTTTCCGTGGGGCCTATGAAAGACTGAGAGATGATATCAGCGTGAACCAAGAAAAGTGTACGGTTTGTGGTTATTGTATAAAAATTTGCCCTGCCGGTAACCTTAGCCTGGAGGGTGGCGGAGTTAAAACGGCAGGAAGGTGCATTATTTGCCTGCGCTGTTATAGTTTTTGCCCGGCTTTGGCGATACAGTACAAGAATAAAACCCATAACAGAAGGGATAGGCCTTATCAGGGCCCTGTGGAAGGCTTTGATCCGCAGTGCTTATTGGGG
>PWFS01000163.1 GCA_003554145.1 Halobacteroidaceae bacterium
ACCTGGCTGAGATCGGCCAGGGGAGCAAAAAAGCGCCGCACATAGCTCAGAAAAGCCATTAAAACGCCCAGGGTCAGGGTTCCCTGTATTACCTGCCAGCCCCCGTAGCTCAGGACCAGGGCTTCGCCCAGAACCCGGCTCAAATTCATTGCGGGAAACAACAGGGCCATTATGGAAACCGCCTGCAGATTGGCCTTAACACTATCCCAGCTCAATCCCCTGAACCGACCCGCACTGGCACCCTCCCGGCTCAAGGCCTGCACCACCCGGATCCCGGCCAGGGATTCCTCCACGCTGGCATTGAGATGAGCCAGCCGGTCCTGGACCTCTCGATAGGCCCGGCGCATTCTCCCTCCCAGGAATTTAATAATTATCAGGATCAGGGGGATGGCCACAAAGGCCATCAGTGCCAACCCGGGATGGAGGGCCAGCATGATTATCAGGACCCCGGCCAGGGTTATGAAATCATTAAGCAGGTGAACAAAACCCCCGGTTACCAGATCCTGCAGGGCCTGAACGTCATGGGTAATCCGGGCCATAATATCACCAGTCTGCCGGCGGTAAAAAAAGTCAATATCCAGGCGCTGCAGGTGCTGGAAAAGATCCTCCCGGACCCGGGCAACAATTTTCTGCCCGATAATGCTGGAAAGATAGTTCTGCCAGAAAGAAGCACCCCAGAAAATTATCTGAACCCCGATCATCAACAATACAATCCAGTTCAGGCCGGCCAGGTCGCCCACCAGAATATAGTCATCTACTGCTAAAGCAATCAGGTAGGGCTGGAGCAGGGTGGCTCCGGTTACCAGGAGCATGGACAGGGTAGCCAGAATTAATCGTCCCAGGTGGGGTCGTAGATAATTCCAGAAAAACCGCAAATGACCGGTGTGGAGATCTTTCAAGCGGAAATCTTCTTCTTTTTTTTCAGCCAGCATCCGCCGGCGAAAGCCCCCCCGCATTATGATCCCCCCTCTCCGGTTAATTCCTGTAGATGGCGGTAATAGCCGGGGGATCGGCTTAACTCTGAATGGGTCCCGCTCTGCACAATCCGGCCCTTTTCCAGGACCAGGATCCGGTCGGCCTGGCGGACGGTCCACAACCGATGAGCTATAACCAGGACGGTTCGGTTCTGGAACAGGCTGTTCAGAGCCCGTTGAATACGCTCTTCAGTAGCAGTATCCATCCCGGAAGTGGGTTCATCCAGGATAAGGAGGCGGGGGTCGGTCAGGAGCATTCGGGCCATGGCCACCCGCTGTTGCTGACCCCCGGAAAGGGTAACTCCCCTCTCCCCTACCGGGGTTTCATAGCCCCGGGGCAGGGACTGGATAAAATCGTGGATTTCTGCCCGTCGGGCACAGCGAATTATCTCTTCCCCGGTGGCATCGGGCCGACCATAAGCAATATTTTCTGCAATACTGGCCGAAAAAAGGAAAGTGTCCTGCATTAAAACCCCTATTTGCCCTCGCAAACTCTTTAGTTTAACCTTCTTAATATTGTAATCATCGATAAATATCTGCCCCTGATCCGGATCATAAAAGCGGGGCAGGAGATGAACCAGGGTGGTTTTTCCGGCCCCGGTGGGGCCAACAATAGCCACAGTTTCCCCGGGATTAACTTTAAAACTAATATCCTGCAGAATCTGCTCGCCCTGTTCATAACCAAAATGAACCCCCCGGTATTCCACCTGCCCCCCGATCGGAGGCAGTTCTACTGCATCGGGAGCATCGGCTATCTTCATTTCTTCCTCCAGCACCTCCACAATTCTTTCTCCTGCCGCAAGGGCCTGGCTGCCGCTGTTGATCAGCATTCCGGTCTGGCGGATAGGGCGCATCAGCATGGCCACATACCCGGTAAAACCCACCAGGGACCCCATGGACAGAATTTCTGCTACCACCAGGCGTCCTCCGTACCAGATGACCAGGGCAGTAACTATTCCCAGGAGAAAATTGACATAGGGCATCCAGACTGCTGTAATCCGGGCTGCCCTTAAATTAACCCCCACATAATTGGCATTTTCTTCTCGGAAACGGTTTTCCTCCCGCTCCTCATTTCCGAATAATTTTACTACCAGGGTTCCAGCCAGGCTTTCCTGGAGCAGGCTGGTCAGGCGGGCCAGGCTTCTCCGGGATTTTTGCAGACTGGGCCGGACCTTGAAAGCATAACCGGTCATGGCATGAAACATCAGGGGCAGCATTAATAAATAGAGGAGAGCCAGGCGGGGTGACCAGGAAAAAAGAACCACCAGGACCCCCAGGATAGTTAAGATATTGCCGGCCATATTCATTACCGCGAAAGACAGAAAGCCCCTTACCCTCTCTGAATCAGCCGTTATCCGCGACATCAGGTCTCCGGTCCGGCTGCGGTCGAAAAATCCAAAGGAGAGACGGGTCAGATGGGAATAAACATCGCTGCGCAGCCGGTGAACTCCACCCTGGGCTGCTTTTTCTGCCAGGTAGCGCTTGCCAAAATCCACCAGGGCCTGGAACAGGATAACCAAAACCATGCCCAGGGCCAGCATCCACAGCCCTTCCGGGTGGGCTTTCAGGATAAAATTATCGACCCCGTAACGCAAAAGCCAGGGGGGAATAAGTCCCAGAACGGTAGAAAGAATAACCAGGGCAGTTACCCCGGCTATTATTTTTTCCTGGCCCCGCAGATAACTTCCCAGCTTTCTTATTGTTTTCCAGACCGAACCGTTTTTTTTCCTGCTGTCCATGATAATTTGGCCTCTCCCTTCAATCAATCCACTTCATTTTTACATTGCGAATGCTGTACAGAAACAACCCCAGGGCAAAAGCCAGCAGCGCTGCCAGGGAAAAACCCGGGTGGAAATAGCCCAAACCATTGACAGCCTCCCGCAGCAGATCGGCCCCATAAGTCAGGGGTAGAATATAGGAAAGGGGGCGGATCCATATCGGCAGGGTTTCCAGGGGAATAAAGAGCCCGCATAAAAAGATCATGGGGAAACGGAAAAAGTTAGAAAAGGTCTGGGCCTCGAAAACCTCCCGCACTGCTACGGCAATAAAAAGGCCCATGAAGGT
>PWFS01000101.1 GCA_003554145.1 Halobacteroidaceae bacterium
GATATACCCTGGCCAGCCTGGGCTGGCGAACCCTTACCTCCCCCGTTGGAGGTCTGATAACCCTGGCAGCAATCGGTAATATGGGGCTGACCCGTTTACGGAACCGTATGGAAAAAGTAGAAAAAGAAGAAAAAAAATAAATATAATAAAGGTCCCCAGAAAAATCTGGGGACCTTCCTTTTTTAACAAACCTGCCGGCGCCCAATAACCTGAATTCAGGGCAAAAACCCCATTAAAAAACCAGTGACAATTGCTGCAAACAAAATACCTAAAACAAATACTCCCAGGAACTTTTTGCTAAAAATGGAGCTCATGAACACCAGGCCATTAATACTGGTTCCTGCACCAGCCATAATAAAAGCAATTCCAGGCCCTATCGCCTGGGTTACCTCTAAAAAGGGGGCTATTATAGAAATTTTGGTGCAATCCGCACCATAAATAGGAATCCCAGCCACAGCAGCAACGGGAACACTATAAAGGGCAGCCATGTTAAAAAATCTTTGAAATACTTCCTCTGAAATATAGGTCTGCATTAGGGCAGCAATAAACATGGCCGCCAGGGCATAAGGAATAATTTTTTTCAAAGTCTCCACTCCCGCGTTCCAGGCCGATTGAAAAATAGAATTCTCCTTCGCCTCTGAACAGCAGGTCGTCCCCTCTACCGAAGAACCACAGCCCTTTTGGTTTTCTTGAACCCCTGCAAATTTGTTCCTGATTATTTCCTCAGCATTGCCATAAGAAGCCAACAGGCTGCTCAATACCAGCCCCAGGAAAACCGCTATAACCATATAAAGGGCTGCAGTCATCCAGCCAAAGATGCCCATTAAAAAAAGGAAAGCAGGAATGCTTACAATCGGACTGATCACGAAAAATGTTAAAGCCAGTTTCAAGGGAATTCCTGCTCGCAGAAGACCGACCATAATGGGAAAGGCTCCACATTCACAAAAAGGAAGAACTGCACCCAGCAGCGCTGCCCTGAACCGCCCTTCCCAGGGTCTGCTCCCGCTCAATATTTTTCGGAGCCGGTCTTCACCCAACCACAACCGGGCAAGTTCGGCAAGCAGAACCGCTGCTACCAGAATAGGAATCAGTCTTAATGCAAGTTTCCCAAAATTGAAAATTATCTCCACCAGCCATCCTCCCTTTTTGCTGAACTAACTATTTCAGTATAAAATAAAAAAGACCGGTCAAAAAAGCTCCTTTGTAATCCTCATATTGACATATATCGATATTTATGTCAACCACTTTTTTCTTCTCCAATGGCTACCGGTTATAGAGTATCCCTAATATGCTGAAAATATGTTATAATCAGGGGGAGATTATTTTATCCGCCCTTCAAGGAGACACCATGATAAAAAAATTTAAGCCCCAACCCCGCCCAAAACCCCAAAACCTGCTGGACCACCTGGAAGAAGTCCGGCGTCGCCTTTTTTTCATCATCGGCGCATTGATTCTGGCCACGGTCGTGGTCTTTCCCTTTGCCCAGGAGATCCTGTTACTTTTACTTGCTCCCCTGGAGGATCAGCAGCTCATCTATACTTCTCCCCCAGAAGCATTTCTGGCCAGCATTAAACTGGCCTTTACCGGGGGGTTCCTCCTGGTCTCCCCTTTTATCATTTTTCAGATTATGGTTTTCCTGGGACCAGCCCTTTTTAAAAAGGAACGCCGCTTTTTTTATCCCCTGGTGGCGGGCATGTACCTGCTATTTCTCCTGGGAATTGCCTTTGCCTACTTCCTGGTCATTCCCTTCACCCTGAACTTTTTCCTGCGATTTGCCGGAGAAGACCTGGCCCCTCTTTTTACTGTTTCCAGCTATATTTCTTTTAACATCAATATGCTGCTGGTCTTTGGTTTAACCTTCCAGTCCCCCCTGGCTTTTCTGCTCCTGGGACTCCTCAATATAATTGATACTGCACTCCTGCGCCGCATACGCAAATTTGCTTTCCTGTTCATTGTGGTCCTGGCAGCCTTGATAACTCCTCCTGACGGTATATCCCAGGTTATGGTTGCTCTGCCTCTTCTCCTTCTATATGAAGTTGGAATCGGTCTGGTTCATCTGGCTCATCGCCGTCGGGCTCGGGCCAGAGAGAGTTAAATTCCCCCCGGGGCTGGAGTTCCAGATCTTCGCCACTCCACAGCTGGAGCACTTCTCTTTCCCGCCCCTCCAGGATAATGTAACCCCAGATTATGACATTAAGCAAAATCAATATTATTAAAGCAGCCATTAAACGGCTGCTTTTTTTCTGACGGGTCTTCATTCATTTTCCCTCCCCGGTATAATAGCTCTCCACTGCCTTTAACATGGCGGCAGTACCCAGCACCAGGGCCCCTTCATCAATATCAAATTTTCCGTGATGATGGGGATAGGGATAATTTTGCCCTCCCCCACCCAGGAAGAAAAATACCGCCGGCACCCGACTGGCAAACTCGGCAAAATCCTCCGAGGGCAGTACGGGGCCAAACTCATAGATGGCTTCCTCCCCCAGAAATTGCTCCAGGTTATGCCGCAGTTTTCCGGTCAGCTCCGGGTCATTAATCAATGGCGGAGCCGAGTTAAGCAACTCATAGTCGGTCTCAACCCCATATTCCCGCTCAATCCCGGCGCGGTAATCTTTAAATTTTTCCCTGATTGTTTCTCGAACTTCGCCGGAAAAGGTCCGGAAGGTCCCGTCAACTACCACTTTTTCCGCAACAATGTTGCCCTTGAAACCTCCGTTAATTTTTCCAAAGGTGAGGACGTAAGGTTCAGTGGTAGGAACTACCCGGGTCAGGCCAGCCTGCAGCCCCTGGATCAGGTCTGCTGCAGCGGCTATGGTATCCTGACCCTGATGGGGCCTGGCTCCGTGGGCAGCTTTTCCCCTTATGGTCAGGGAAAAATTATCAGCAGAAGCCATAAAAACCCCTGGTTTAATCCCAATCTTCCCTTTTTCAACCTGCTGCCAGATGTGGAGACCAAAAACCGCTGCGGGTTCTGGATTCTCCAGGACTCCCCCAGCAATCATCTGCCGGGCTCCACTGACC